>JBEVKO010000080.1:0-4846 GCA_040509705.1 Beijerinckiaceae bacterium | reverse complement strand
CGAGCCGATCACCGCCATTGCAGCGATGCGCACGGCTCCGCCGGCGATCATGGCAGCGATGGCGCCGGCTTCGGCGCAGGTCCCGACCGGATAAGCCGCGTTCTCGACATTGCATCCAGAAAAGATCCGGCTGTCCGCAGCGCGGATTGCGGCGCCCACCTTGTATCTGGAATAGGGCGCATAGGCGGCGTCGCGCGCCGCGCGGGCGGTATCGAAGAGTTCACGAAACCCGTCCTGATCAGATTTCGATATCATCGACTGCGTTCCGGATGATCACGGCCAGGCGATCGACGATCGTCGCCGCGACAGCCTTGGTCTGTGCGTGCGAGAGCGGCTCGCCCATGCCCGCGGCGAGGTTGGTGATGCTGGAGATCGCCGCGACCCGCATGCCGATCCGTCGCGCGAGAATGACTTCCGGCACGGTCGACATGCCGATGGCGTCGGCCCCAAGGATTCGCGCAGCGCGAATTTCTGCAGGCGTCTCGAACATGGGGCCAATCCACCAGGCGTAAACGCCTTCATGCAGCTTGACGCCCGCCCTGACCGCAGCTCGCTGCAATGAGGCCGTAAGCCGTTTGTCGTAGGCGTCGGACATGTCGACAAAGCGCGCGTCGGAATGATCGCCGATGAGCGGCGACAGTCCGGCCCAATTGATATGATCGGAGATCGCCATCAGCGATCCTGCCGGCATGTCGACGCGCAGGGACCCGGCCGCGTTCGTGAGGATCAGCGCCCTGCAGCCCAGCGCCTTGAGACATTCGAGCGGCCTGCGCATGACGCTGGCGTCGCCGGTTTCGTAGGTGTGGAGGCGGCCCGTGAGAATGGCGACGCGCCGCGCGCCCATGGCGCCGACGACGAGTTCGCGTCCGTGCCCTGAGACGCCGCTCGTCGATGGAAAGTCCCTGAGCTCCGAAAATGGGATCGCGATGCGATTCTGGACTCCGTCCGCCAGCGACGAAAGACCCGAGCCGAGCACGAGCCCGATTTCGGCCGAGACGCCGGCAAGCCTGGGATGGAATGGTGCAGGATCAACCATAGCCATGCGCCTCACCGCCGCTCTTTCACATAGGGAACCCCGCCGGCCTTCGGCGGAATGGCGCGACCGATGAATCCGGCAAGGAGGATGACGGTCAACAGATAAGGCAGCGCCTGGATGGCCTGCACCGGGACCTGGCCGACGATTGGAAGCGTCGCGCCTTCGAGACGTATCGCGATGGCGTCGAGCACGCCGAACAACAGGCAGGCGCCCATCGCGCCCCAGGGGCGCCATTTCGCAAAAATCAGCGCAGCCAGCGCGATGAAGCCTTTGCCCGCGGTCATCTCCGTGACGAAGCTGGCGGATTGCGCGGTCGACATGTATGTCCCCGCTAGGCCGCAGAGCACGCCGCAGCAGACAAGCGCGAGATCGCGCATGCGCTCGACCGACACGCCGGCCGTGTCCACCGCGGCGGGATTCTCACCCACTGCTCGCAGGCGCAACCCGAAACGCGTCTGACCCAAAACAAAGGCGGTGAAAGGCACTGCGGCGATCGCAAGATAGACGAAGAGATAGTGTCCCGAGAGCAGGTCCGAGTAGACCGGGCCAAGCACCGGAACTTCGCGGATCGCACGCGCGAACGGCAATTCGATGGGCTGGAATCTGACGGAGGCCGGCAGCGGCGGCGTGCGGCCGCCCTCCCTGAACCAGGCGTTGCCGAGCACCGCTGTCAGGCCGATGACGAGGGTGTTGATGGCGACGCCAGAGACGATCTGGTTGCCCCGTTGCGTGATCGACGCGAAGCCGTGCACGAGGGAGAAGAACACCGCGGTGATGATCCCGGCGATCAGTCCCAGCAGCACTGATGAGGTCGTGGTCGCGACCACCGCCGCCGCAAAGGCGGCGGCAAGCATCTTGCCTTCAAGGCCGATATTGAAAATGCCGGCGCGCTCCGAATAAAGACCGGCGAGGCAGGCGAGCAGCAGCGGCGTGGAGAGTCGCAGCGCCGACGCGAGGACAAGGACGATGTCCTGCAGGGTCATGACGTCGCCGCCTGCGTCTCCGCGCGCGAAGGCCGCCGGCCGAAGAGCGCCGTCAGCGGCGCGCGAAACTGTCGCTCGAGCGCGCCGGCGAACAGAATGACGAGGCCCTGGATGACGACGATCATGTCGCGGGTGATGGCCGGCTTCTCGAAAGCGAGTTCGGCGCCGCCCTGATAGAGAACGCCGAACAGCAGCGAGGCGAGCACGACGCCGACGGGATGCGAGCGGCCCATCAGCGCAACCGCGATGCCGACGAAACCGTAACCGGAGACGAATCCGAGGCTGAGCCGATGATGGACGCCGAGAATTTCGTTCGACGCCATCAGCCCTGCGAGCGCGCCGGAAATCAACAAGGTGATGATTGTGATGCGCGTCGCGGAAATGCCGGCATAGGCGGCGGCCGCCGGATTGTGGCCGAAGGCGCGGATCTCGTAGCCCAGTCGCGAGCGCCAGATCAGCAGCCAGACGAAGGCGGCGGCCAGGAGCGCCAGGAAAAACGTGAGATTGAGCGGAGACGAGGGGATCGTCGCGCCAAACAGCACCAACACTCCCTTAATTGTCGGCAACTGCGCCGCAGCGGTGAATCCGCGCGTGTCCGGCGCCATCGAACCGAGCGGCTTCAGAGGACCGGCCAGCAGATAGACCATCAGCGTCGCTGCAAGAAAATTGAACATGATCGTCGTGATGACGATGTGGCTGTCGCGCTTTGCCTGCAACCATGCCGGGACGAACGCCCACAAGGCGCCGAAGGCGGCGCTCGCGATCACGGCGAGCGGCAGTAGAATGATCGCGGGAAGGCTCGAATCAAACGCCAGCGCAATGAGCGCCGCCCCGAGCCCGCCGAGATAGGCCTGCCCCTCGCCACCGATATTGAACAGGCCTGCATGGAAGGCGACGGCGACGGCGAGCCCTGTGAAGATGAAATTCGTCGCATAGTAGAGCGTGAACCCGACGCCTTCGCCCGAACCGAGCGCGCCGCGCAAGAGAATCTGCAGCGCTTCGAGCGGATTTTCGCCGATCGCCAGCACGACAAGGCCCGCTGCCACGAAAGCAGTGGCGACGCTGGCCGCTGGAACAAGGACAACGTCGACCCAGTGCGGCAGCTCCTTCGGAGCGGAACTCACGGAGGAAGCCTCAGCTTCCCGTCATCGTCGATGGGAAAGAAGGGATTGTGCGCTACTTCCCAGAGATGCCCGTCAGGATCGGCGAAATATCCGTGATATCCGCCCCAGAACACCTTCTGCGCAGGCTTCACGATCCTTCCCCCCGACGCCTTTGCAAGATCGAGAAATTCGTCGACCTCGATCTCGCTGCGCATGTTGCTGGCGAGCGTGATGGCGGAAAACCCGGTCGGCTTGTCGGCGACGGTTGCGTCCTCGGCAAGCAGATCGCGCGGATAGAGCCCGAGCGCGCCGTTCGCGCCATGAAAGAACGCCACGGTGTCATTGCTGGCGCCGGACGCCTGCCAGCCCAGCGCCTCGTAAAAGGCCCGCGAGCGCTTGAGATCGCTGACGCCCAAAGTTACGAGGCAAAGAAGCGCGGGAGGCTGCTTCATGCTGCGCTCCTGCCCTGTTCGACGCCCGCCATGAGAAGTCCGAGATCGCGCTCGTCGGTCGAATCGGGCGTCCGCTCGCCGACGATCTCGCCGCCGCACATCACGAGGATCCGGTCCGAGAGCGACATGATTTCGTCAAGCTCCACCGAAACGAGCAGCACCGCCTTGCCGGCGTCGCGCATCGCAACGATGCGGCGATGAATGAATTCGATCGCGCCGATATCGACGCCGCGAGTCGGCTGCCCGACAAGCAGCAGCGCCGGGTCCTGCTCGATCTCGCGCGCCAAGACGATCTTCTGCTGGTTGCCGCCCGAGAAAGAGGCGGCGCGCAGAAATGGGTCAGGGGGACGCACGTCATAGGCCTGCATGCGCGTCGAAGCGAGATCGACGATCGCGTCGCGATCAAGCAGCGGCCCCTGATTGCATTGCGGCGCATCCTGATAGCCGAGGATGCCGTTCTCGCAAGCCTCGAACGCGACGACGAGGCCGGTGCGGTGCCGGTCTTCCGGCACGTGACCCATACCCTGCTTCCGCAGCAGGGCTGGATCGCATGTCACGTTGAGACCGTTGAAGAAGATCTGTCCGGACGCGACGCCACGCATGCCCGCAACCGCCTCCATGAGCTCCGATTGCCCGTTGCCGGCGACTCCCGCGATGCCGACGATCTCGCCAGCGCGCACGGAGAACGACGCCTTTTTCACGCGCCGCACCCCCCGGTCGTCGATAACGTCGACATTCTCGAGGCGAAGGACCTCGGCGCCGGGCGACGCAGGCGCCTTGTCGACCCTGAGCTTCACGCGCCGCCCGACCATGAGCGCCGCAAGCTCGTCGGGCGAGGTTTCGGACGTCTTGCGCGTCGCGACCATTTCGCCGCGCCGCATGACCGATACCGAATCGGTGATCGCCATGATCTCGCGCAGCTTATGCGTGATCAGGATGACGGTTTTTCCGTTCGTCTTGAGCTGACGAAGGATGCGAAAGAGATGATCCGCCTCCTGCGGCGTGAGCACGCCCGTCGGCTCATCCAGAATGAGGATGTCGGAGCCGCGCACCAGCGCCTTCAGAATCTCGACCCTCTGTTGCAGGCCGACCGACAATTCGCCGGCGACGGCGTCCGGCTCAACTTCGAGCGCATAGTCGCTGGCGAGTCGAAGAATGTCGTCGCGCATCTTCGCCCGGCCGGCCGAGAGCATCGCGCCGCCTTCGGCGCCGAGCAGGATGTTCTCCAGCACGCTAAAGGGCTCGACCAGCATGAAGTGCTGGAACACCATG
>JBEVKO010000079.1:0-7070 GCA_040509705.1 Beijerinckiaceae bacterium | reverse complement strand
TGCGTCCGCCACCATCGGCGGCGACAGCGCCGGCCGCTTTCCCTTCTGCGTGCGCTCGACATAGGCGACGACGGCGGCGGCCGCCGCGATTTCGGCGCGTGAGAATTGTCCGAAACCGTCGAGTGTGGCGATGCCGTAAAAATCGAGCAGGTGCCGCTCCGCCGCGGCGCCGTCAAAGCCTTCGCGCGGAATCGGCGTCACGGCCGCCCGCATGTCGCTCCACAACGTCTTTAGCGCCGGATCGTCATGGATTGAGTCCGGAACGACGATTTCCTTCGGATCGAGTCGCGCGAGCTCCGGGCCAAGCTCGGAGACGGCGCACTCGCCGAGCATGAAAGCGCCCGTCGTGATGTCGACGGCGGCGACGCCATACGTCCATTCCTGCTCTCCGGCGCGCGTTCGCGCGACCGCAACGAGTAGACTTGCGCTCGAAGGGTCCAGCAGCGCCTCTTCGGTGACCGTTCCCGGCGTCACGAGCCGCGTGACGTCGCGGCGCACCACCGATTTCGAGCCGCGCTTGCGCGCCTCGGCTGGATCTTCGAGCTGCTCGCACACCGCGACCCGATGTCCCAGCGCGATCAGCCGCTGCAGATAATCGTCGGCGCGCTCGATGGGCACGCCGCACATGCGAATGTCTTCGCCGCGCAATCGTCCGCGCTTCGTGAGCACGATGCCGAGCGCGCGCGAGGCGATTTCCGCGTCCTCGAAGAACAGCTCGTAGAAATCGCCCATGCGGTAGAAGAGCAGGCAGTCGGGATTGTTGGCCTTGATCTCGAGATATTGCGCCATCATCGGCGAAACCTTGTCGGTTCCGCCCGCGCTCTCGTCGCCCCTGATCGTCCGTTCCAGCATCGGGTCCGACACTACCGAATCGACCCGCGAAGTGGGACTCAGTTTGGCGCAGGCGCGACGCATCCACAGGAAATCGCCGTCGAATGGGTGCTTTTCTGCGCCGGACGCCTCCACCGCGACGCCGCTTGAGCGGAGTGGGGCGGTTCCCTAAGGTGCCCGGACATTAGGTGAGGAATTCTTTCGAAAATGTCAGAGTCCCAGTCAGGCCGCCGCGCCCGCCCTACCTTCACCGATCAGGAGGCGCTCGATTTCCATTCGCGCGGCCGGCCCGGCAAGCTGGAAGTCGTCGCCACCAAGCCGATGGCGACCCAGCGCGACCTGTCGCTCGCCTATTCCCCCGGCGTCGCGGTGCCCGTCCTGGCGATCGCCGAGGATCCTTCGAAAGCG
This sequence comes from Beijerinckiaceae bacterium, assembly GCA_040509705.1. Taxonomy (GTDB): domain Bacteria; phylum Pseudomonadota; class Alphaproteobacteria; order Rhizobiales; family Beijerinckiaceae; genus Terrirubrum. Next base: position 5,831 of record JBEVKO010000079.1, on the reverse strand, counting down.
TTCGATCTCACCACCAAGGGCAACATGGTCGCCGTGATCTCGAACGGCACCGCGATTCTGGGCCTTGGCAATCGGGGAGCGCTGGCCTCCAAGCCCGTGATGGAGGGCAAGGCGGTGCTGTTCAAGCGCTTCGCCGACATCGACTCGATCGATCTGGAAATCGACACCGAGGATCCCGACGCCTTCATCAATTGCGTGCGCTATCTGGGCAAGGGCTTCGGCGGCATCAATCTCGAGGATATCAAAGCGCCCGAATGCTTCATCATCGAGGAGAGGCTGAAGGAGCTTCTCGACATCCCCGTCTTTCATGACGACCAGCATGGCACGGCGATCATCGCAGCCGCCGGCATCATCAACGCGCTCGAACTCACCGGCCGCAAGCCGGAAACAACGACGCTGGTGTGCAACGGCGCCGGCGCCGCCGGCATAGCCTGTCTCGATCTTTTGCGTGCCATCGGCTTCCGCCCCGAAAATCTCCTGCTCGTCGACACCAAGGGCGTGATCTACGAAGGCCGACAGGAAGGCATGAATCAGTGGAAGTCGGCGCACGCCGCGAAAACCAAGGCGCGCACGCTCGCCGACGCGCTGAACGGCGCCGACATCGCATTCGGCTTGTCGGCGAAGGGCGCCTTCACCGCCGAGATGATCAAGTCGATGGCCAAGGATCCGATCGTCTTCGCCATGGCCAATCCCGATCCGGAGATTACGCCCGAAGAGGTCGCCGCCATCCGGGACGACGCGATTATGGCGACGGGGCGCTCGGACTATCCCAACCAGGTCAACAACGTCCTCGGCTTTCCCTATATCTTCCGCGGCGCCCTCGACGTGCGCGCCAAGGCGATCAACATGGAGATGAAGGTCGCCGCGGCGCGCGCGCTGGCGGACCTCGCGCGCGAGGTTGTGCCGGACGAGGTCGCCGCCGCCTATCAGGGCGCACGCCCGCGCTTCGGCCGCGACTATATCATCCCGGTGCCCTTCGATCCGCGCCTCATGTCGATGATTCCCGCGGCCGTCGCCGAGGCCGCGATGGAGACCGGCGTCGCCGGCAAGCCGATCGCGAACATGAAGGAATACAAGGCCCATCTCTCGGCGCGGCGCGATCCGATCGCCGGCACGCTCAATCGGATCATGGAGCGCGTGCGGCGCTACCCGAAACGCGTCGTCTTCGCCGAGGGCGAGGAGGAGCAGGTGATCCGCGCCGCGCTGTCCTTCATTAATCAGGGCATGGGCGCCGCGATTCTCGTCGGTCGCGAAGAGCGCATCAGGGACAGCGCCGCCGCGAACGGCGTCGATCTCGACGTGAAAGGCCTCGAGATTCACAATGCGCGCCTGTCGAAGCGAAACAGCATCTACGCGCAGTTTCTCTATGAGCGTCTGCAGCGGCACGGCTATTTGTTCCGCGACTGCCAGCGCATGATCAACCAGGATCGCAACACCTTCGGCGCGGCGATGGTCGCGCTCGGCGACGCCGACGCCCTGGTGACCGGCGCGACGCGCAATTATTCCGTTGCGCTGGAAGACATCCGCCGCGTCATCGACATCAAGCCGGGGCATCGCCTGATCGGCTGCTCGCTGGTGCTCGCGCGCGGCCGCAACCTGCTCGTCGCCGACACGGCGATCACCGAGATGCCGGACGCGCAGGGCATCGCCGAGATCGCCATCGAAGCGGCGGGCGCCGCGCGCCGCCTCGGCTACGAGCCGCGCGTCGGACTTCTCGCTTTTTCGACGTTCGGGCATCCGCCGGGCGAGCGATCGGAGAAGGTGAAGGAAGCGGTGCGCATCCTCGACACGATGCGAGTCGACTTCGAGTATGACGGGGATATGGCGGCGGACGTTGCGCTCAATCGCGAGCTGATGGCCGCGCAGTATCCGTTTTGCCGGCTGACGGGGCCGGCCAATGTTCTGGTGATGCCCGCATTCCACTCCGCGTCGATCTCCACCAAGATGCTGCAGGAGCTCGGCGGCGCAACCGTCATCGGACCGGTCATCGTCGGCCTCGACCGCGCCGTGCAGATCGTGCCGCTGGGCGCCAAGGACAGCGACCTCGTGAACATGGCGGCTCTCGCCGCCTTCAACGTCGGGGGGTGAGAGGCGGGACTGTCGTTTGAAACCCGCCTGAAGGGAGCCGATTGTTCGCAGCCGGCTTTTATTCTATCGCTCTGCGCGATTGTTTCTTTATTGATTTTTGAGGCGATGAATGGTCACGCGCGTGGCGACGGTTGCATTTGAAGGAATTGAAGCGCGCGCTGTCGATGTGCAGGTGCAGGTTTCCCTTGGCAAGGTGCTGTTCGTCGTCGTCGGGCTGGCCGACAAGGCGGTGGCGGAAAGCCGCGAGCGCGTTCGCGCTGCGCTGATCGCGTCGGGCCTTGCGCTGCCGAATAAGCGGATCACCGTCAACCTTGCGCCGGCCGATCTACCGAAGGAGGGGAGCCACTATGATCTGCCGATTGCGCTGGGCGTGATGGCGGTGATCGGCGCGATCCCTGCCGATGCGCTGGGCGGCTTCACGGTTCTGGGCGAGCTCGGACTCGACGGCTCGATCCGAAAAGTCTCCGGCGTCCTGCCTGCGGCGATCGCCGCGAATGCGCGCGGCCACGGTCTGATATGCCCGGCCGAGGCCGGCGCCGAAGCGGCCTGGGCTTCGCGCGACATCGAAGTCCTCGCGCCGTCGTCGCTCATTCAACTCGCCAACCATTTCAAGGGAACCCAGGCGCTGGCGCGGCCGGAGCCGCGAGTCATGGCGAACGCATCCGCGCTGCCGGATCTGCGCGACGTGAAAGGACAGGAAAGCGCCAAGCGCGCGCTCGAGATCGCGGCTGCGGGCGGACACAACCTTCTCATGAACGGTCCGCCCGGCGCAGGAAAATCAATGCTCGCGGCGCGCCTCCCTTCGATACTGCCGCCGCTCGGACCGCGCGAACTGCTGGAAGTCTCAATGATCCAGTCCGTCGCGGGACATCTCGCGGGTGGCGCGATCACCGATCGGCGGCCATTTCGCAGCCCGCATCATTCCGCATCGATGGCGGCGCTCGTCGGCGGCGGATTGCAGGCGAAGCCAGGCGAAGTGTCGCTCGCGCATCACGGCGTGCTTTTTCTTGACGAATTGCCGGAGTTTCACCCGCAGGCGCTCGACAGTCTTCGCCAACCGCTCGAGACCGGCGAAGTCGCGATCTCGCGCGCCAATCACCGCGTCACCTATCCGGCGCGGTTTCAGCTCGTCGCGGCGATGAATCCCTGCAGATGCGGAAATGCGCTGGAGCCGGGCTATGTCTGCAAGCGCGCGCCGAACGACAAGTGCGCGGCTCAATATCAGTCGCGTCTCTCGGGACCTTTGCTCGATCGCATCGATCTGATGATCGAGGTCCCAGCCGTCACCGCCGCCGACCTCGTGCTTCCTGCGCCCGCCGAAGGATCGAAGGAGGCGGGCGAGCGCGTCGCCGCCGCGCGCGGGAGGCAGGCGAAACGCTATACGGACATGCCCGCCGTCGGCGCGAACACCAACGCCGCCTGTCCGCCGACCCTGATTGAGGAGATCGCGAGGCCCGACGCAGCCGGCGCGGCGCTCATGCGCAAGGCGGCGGAATCCATGCGGCTGACCGCGCGCGGCTATCATCGCGTGCTCAAGGTGGCGCGCACGCTGGCTGACCTCGATGGCGAGGATCGCGTCGGCCGCATTCATCTCGCTGAAGCGCTGGCCTACCGCGCCGTCGCGTGAAGCCCGCATCGCGCTTCAATGTCGTCAAACTGTCATCTCACGATCGTTTTGCCTGTCATATCAGTGCAACGGGAATCGGGTTGAAGCCGCTGCAGCGAGGACATTCCGGGCTTCATCGTGGACGCATCGACCGCCGGATCGAGATACCGGGCGCTGTTCATATCCGACGTTCATCTCGGTATGCGCACCTGCCAGGCCGAGGCCCTGCTCGACTTCCTGCGCCATGTCGACGCGGAAACCATCTATCTCGTCGGCGACATCATCGACTTCTGGAAGGTGAAGCGGGGCGCCTACTGGCCGCAGACCCATAACGATGTGATCCAGAAAATTCTGCGCAAGGTGCGCAAGGGCGTGCGCGTGGTGCTCGTGCCCGGCAATCACGACGATGGACTGCGCGACTTCGACGGCATGCAGTTCGGCGGCATCGATGTGCGCCGGCAAACCCTCCACGTCGCAGCCGATGGCAAGCGCTACGTCGTCATGCACGGCGATGAGTTCGACGTCGTAGTCCGCACCGCCAGGTGGCTGGCGATCCTCGGCGACGTCGGCTACGACGTCGCGCTCTGGCTGAACCGCCCGCTCAACTGGGTGCGCCGGCATCTCGGCTTCGGCTACTGGTCGCTCGCCGGCTATCTGAAATATCGCGTTAAGACGGCGGTCGCGTTTATCGGCGCGTTCGAGGAAGCGGTGGCGGAAGAGGCGCGCCGGCACGGCGCGGACGGCGTCATCTGCGGACACATCCATCACGTCGCGGACCGCATGATCGAGGGCGTACGTTATCTCAACTGCGGCGATTGGGTGGAAAGCTGCACGGCCGTGGCGGAAACTCCGCAAGGCGTGATGACGATCATTCGCTGGCGCGATATCGCGCCGCGACAGGCGTTGGCCGAGATTCGGCTTTCTCCGCGAGAGGCGGCGTGATGAACGCGATATCGGATATTGTGCAGCCGAGCGCAAAGCTGGTGCGCCGGGCGGTGCGGCAGGACAGCGGATCGCGCCTGCTCGAAGCGTTGTTCGCGCGGGTCTTCTCCGGGCTCGTCTATCCGCAGATCTGGGAAGATCCCGTCGTCGATATCGAAGGGCTTGCGCTGAAGGAAGGCGATCGCATCGCCGCGATCGCCTCCGGCGGCTGCAATGTGATGAGTTATCTGACGGCGCGCCCCGGGCGCATCCTCGCGGTCGATCTCAATGCGCATCACATCGCATTGTTGAAGCTGAAAATAGCGGCGGCGCATTCGCTCGATTTCAACGCGTTTCATGCGCTGTTCGCGCAGGCCGATCGCCGCGAGAACGTCACGTCTTTTACGTCGCAGATCGCACCGCATCTCGACGCCGAGACGCGCCGCTACTGGCTGCATCGCAACATGCTGGGGCGCCGGCGCATCGCGCAGTTCGCCCGCGGATTTTACCGGCAGGGCGCGCTCGGGCGTTTTATCGCGGTTGGGCATCTGGTTGCGCGACTGCATGGCTGCCGGCCGGAGCGCATTCTCAATGCGCCGGACCGCGATGCGCAGCGAGCTGTCTTCGCGCGAGATCGCTCCGATCTTCTCGGGCTGGCTCGTCCGCAGCCTGACGGCGTCGCGCGCCTCGCTGTTCGGTCTCGGTATCCCTCCGGCGCAATATGCGGCTCTGTCCGGCGGGCGGCCGATGCAGCATGTGCTGCTGGAACGGCTGGAGCGCCTCGCCTGCGGCTTCGACATTCGCTCGAATTATTTCGCCTGGCAGGCCTTCGGCAGGCGTTACGGCCGTGGGCCGGAGGCGCCGCTCCCGCCCTATCTGTCCGCCGCTGCTTTCCCGGTCATCAGCGAGATGGCGGACAGGATCGACGCGATCCAGAGGCCCTTGACAGATGCGCTCGGCGAGCATCCGGCGTCGAGTTTTGATCGCTATGTTCTTCTTGATGCGCAGGACTGGATGTCCGACGCGGAGCTGAACCGCCTGTGGACGGAGATCACGCGCACGGCTGCGCCGGGCGCGCGGGTTCTCTTCCGCACCGCTGCTGCGCCAAGCCTCCTCCCTGGCCGCGTCACGCCCGATCTGCTCGCACGCTGGCGCTATGAAGATGGGTTGTCGCGCGACCTGACGCGGCGCGATCGCTCCGCGATGTACGGCGGCG
>JBEVKO010000078.1:0-5465 GCA_040509705.1 Beijerinckiaceae bacterium | reverse complement strand
TGCAGAGGCGCTTGCTCGTCGATCGCGCCTCTCTGCAAGTGGATGCAGGCGAAGTTGTCATCGTTGTGGGCCCGAACGGCGCGGGGAAGACGACGCTCCTTCGACTACTCACCGGCGAACTGAGACCTGTGTCGGGCGAGATTCTGCTCGATGGCGGGCATCTCGGAAAATTCCCGACTTGGGCGCTCGCGGCGAAACGCGCTGTCATGTCTCAAGCCGCGCGTTTGTCATTTCCTTTCACGGTCGCAGAGGTCGTGCGCCTCGGCGTTGATGGCGTCGGCCGCAGCCTGACCGCTCCGAAGCGACGGATGATCATCGACCGCGCGTTGGCGTCGGCGGACGTGTCTTCACTGGCCGGTCGCTACTATCAAACTCTTTCCGGCGGCGAGCAGCAGCGCACCCAGTTTGCGCGCGCACTGGCGCAACTCGAAGCCGGCCGGTCGGTCGAGCCTCGGCAGGCGCTCTTTCTCGATGAACCCGTCGCCAGCCTCGATCTCAATCATCAGTTGGCGCTCATGGATGCGGCGAAACGCCAATCGGAGGCGGGCGTCGCCGTCATCGCCATCCTGCACGATCTCAATCTCGCAGCGACTTACGCTGATCGCCTCATCGTGATGTCGGCCGGCCGTATCGTCGCACAGGGCGAGCCGGTGGCGATTCTGTCTCGCAGCCTCGTCTCAGACGTATTCGGCGTGGATCTGCCGCTCAGCGAAACCCCGCCCGGCGGCGCGCCGTTCATTCTGCCGCAGCATCACGCCGGCAGGCTGCGGGAGCGCGCCAGCGCGGCAGCGGCAAGCTCAACTCTCTGACGCCGCAATGGTTTCTCAAGATCGGCGAGCGTGGCGTTTTCGAGCGGATGGAAAAACTCGCGATGCGCCTTGAACAACAGGTCGGAGATCGCGGCGTCACGGTCTGAGGCAACGAGAAAATTCGCCGGGCAATCCTTTGGCTCGAAGGCTCTGACGATTTCGCCGACGCTGATTGCATCCACGGCCCGGACGAGGCGCACGCCGCCGTGCCGGCCCCGCTCGGTCTCGATGAGCGAGGCGCGCGCCAGCGCATGCACTGTCTTTTGCACATTCATCGGCGTGATGCCGGTCGCGACCGCAAGATCAGCCGCCTTGGTCGCCTGCGGCCATCGCGCCGCAAGTTCCGCCATCAGGCGAATGGCGTCGATCGTCTGCTGATTCAGCCACATGAGTTTCCGTCCACGCCCGGCGATGTCGCGCGGACGGCAGACTATCCGAATCCCTTCGAAGGGGAAACCGGCTTCAGGTCCGGCGCAAAATGATCGTCTTGTCTCCCGTCGGAGCGCTTCTCCGGTCGAGCGCAAGAAGAGCGTCGCGCAACCGCTGCTTCGCCCGATCAAGCCCAGCGGTGTCAATTGCATCGACGTCGACGTACAGGTCGAGGCCGGAGGAGTGTTCGGTGAAGACCTTCTGTTTCTCGGCCATGTCGCCCAGAAATCCTTCGACCGCATAGGGGATGATCTCGCGGCCGATGCCCTTCATGTGAATGGGGGGACGCGGGCGGGCGCGAACGATCTCGCGGACCAGCACGTAGGTTTCATAGGAAAGCATGATCTCGCCAGGATCGGCGATAGATTGCAGCCGCGCCGAGAGATTGGCCTCGGCGCCGATGATTGTGTAGTCCATGCGGTTGCTGCTGCCGAAATTTCCGACATTGCAGTAGCCCGTATTGATGCCCATCCGCGCCTGGAACGGATGTTCAATTCCGTGGCGGCGCCATTCGATGTTGAGCTGCGCCAGCCTTCTCTGCATGGCGATCGCCATGCGAACGCAGGCCAGCGCATCCTCCTTGACGCCCTTGGTCTCCGGATCGCCGAAAAACACGAGAATGGCGTCGCCAATGAATTTGTCGACGGTCGCGCCGTGCTCGAAAGCGATAATCGACATCTCGGTCAGATATTCGTTGAGCAGCGCCGTGAGATCCTCGGGCTGGAGCCGCTCCGCCGTCGCCGTGAAATCCTTGATGTCCGAAAAGAAGATCGTCAGCTTCTTGCGCTCGGTCGTGAGGTCGACTTCCTTGGTTCCGCTGAAGATGTTCTTGTAGATCTGCGGCGGCAGATAGCGCGCGATTTTTCCGGAGATCGTCGCAAGGAAATTGTTGCTATCGGTGAGTTCGCGGTTGAGAGTCGCGACAAGCTTCGCCTGCCGGCGCTGCATCGCCAGGACGGCGATCCCGGCGCTGCCTGCGATGGCGAGATATCCCAATAGATACTTGAAGGCGAAAATGTTGCTCGCGACGGGCTGATGGACCGAGATCTCCTGAATGCCGCGAACATCGCCGACCTTCCAGTCGCGCTTCGGGCTCTCCGGATGACGGTTGTGACAGGTGACGCAGACCTGCTGCATGATGATCGGCGTGGCGATGCGCACGCGCCGGTCGAAGATCGATCCGGTTGTGTTGACGATCGGCTTCGACGGGTCCTTGCGGAGCGCCGTGATGGCGCCCTGTTCGAACTCGTCGAGTTGGTGCGCCTGTCGACCGGCAAAAGGCAGGTCGGAGATGAAGCGGTAGAGAACGCCCCCCTCCTGCGAGCTGATTGAACGGCCAAGCTCGATCGAGAGGGTCGCCGGGATCGGGATGGCGTTGGGCGTGTTCCTGAACTGGTGCGTCGTGATGATGTTGCCGTTCGACTTGAGCACGCGGTCGACCACTTCGGTCGCATAGAGGGCGCGCATGGTGTCGACGATGCGTCCGGTCTCCCGCGCCTGCTGCTCCAGCATCCGCTCGGACAGGTCATGCAGGTCGAGCCACACCGCCACCGGCAGGCCAACAAGGCCGAGCGTCAGCGCTCCGGCCAGCAGCGGTCCCATGACCCGCTGGAGCCGCTTACTCTTTTCGGTCAGATCAGACACGTGCCGCCCGGAAATCGAGGGATGTCAGCCTCACGCCGAACCTGTTCTGAAACATTGCAAAAGTCTAGTCTGTCACGCGGACAAGCACCATATGCCGACCGCAGAGGTCGTTAACCGATCCCTCAGTTGGGCGGCGAAGGCCCAGGCCGAGAGCCCACGGGCGACGCTATCCGCCCTTGAGCGCCTCCAGAACCATCTTCGTCGCCCCTGAGATGTCCCCAAGCTTCTCGCCTGCCTTCACCCGCGCCTGATTGCGTTCTCCCCGCTCCTGGCGCGCGAGGGCGCTGTCGGCGATGGTTCCCGCCTCGTCCGCCGGCAGAATGAGAACGCCGGATTCGTCCGCCAGCACCGCGTCGCCCGGACTGACCGTGACGCCGCCGCAGGAAACCGGGAGATTGAGCGTGCCGCCCAGATCATAAAGGCGGGTGGTGATCGGCGAGAGGCCCCGGCACCACATGGGGAAATCGGAATCCTCGATTTCGGTCAGATCGGTGCATGGGCCATCGACGATGCCGGCGACCGCTCCGGCGGCCTTCGCGGCTACGGTCACGCCCCCGCCCCAGCACGCATGCTTGTCGTCTCCCAGGCGGTCGACGACGAGGATGTCGCCCGGACGCAGCAGGCCGAGCGCGTGGTGGAGCAACGTCGAGTCCTGGGCAGGGATAGCGAGGGTGACCGCCGTGCCGGCGACCCGCTTGCCGCGCAGCAGCGGCTGGATGGCGCGCTCCATGAAGCCCCAGTGCTGCGTGTGGCCGACCGTCGCGGTCTCGACCTTCGCCAGCTTGGCGGCAAGGTCGAGAGGAATCTGCGCGGGCATGGGTTTGATGCGATAGTCGGGCATGGGCTCTTCCTTGGCGAATTATTGACCGACGGCGCGCGTGAGGCCGATAAGCCTTTCAACCGCGACGACAATGGCGAGCGTTGCTGCAATGAGGACGACCGAGAGCGCCGCGACGAGCGGATCCGTCCTGCCCTCCACATAGCGCACCATCTCAACCGGAAGTGTTGAGGCGCGCGGGCCGGAAATAAACAGCGAGATCACGGTTTCATCAAAGGATAGAAGAAAAGACAGGGCAGAGCATGCGACGAGGCCGGGCGCAACGAGCGGCAGCGTCACACGGCGGGCGACACGGAATGGCGTCGCGCCGAGGGTGGCGGCGGCCGCCTCGACGTCGTCTGGCAAGGTCGCGAGCGCCGTCGTCATCATGCGAATGACGAAGGGAAGCGTGACGGTCATGTGCCCCAGCACCAGACCCGTCGTCGTTGCGGTCAACCGCAGCGGCGTGAAAGCGAGCAGGAGCGCAAGCCCCGTAATGAGCGTCGGAAGCAGCAGCGGAGCAAGGAAAAATCCTTGCAGGGCGCGCCGGCCGCGGAAATCGCCCCGGTCGATGGCGAAGGCGGCCGGAACGCCGAGGGCCAATGACAAGCCGGTGACGATCGCCGCCACCTGAACGCTGAGCATGAGCGCATTCAACAAAGGCGCATTCGAAAGAAGCTGGCGGAACCATCGAAACGAGTAGTCGGATGGCGGAAACAGAATGAAGTTGTCCGCGGAGAACGACAGAATCAGCACCACGACGATCGGCGCAAGGATCAGCGCATAGACGACGCCCGCCAGCGTAGAAAGAAGCGGCCCCGCGCCGTTCACGTCTGCGCCCTCCGCGCCGCCAGATGCGACGCCGCGAGCATTACAAACATGAGAGCCAGCGTGTAGAGCGCGAGGGCCGCCGCCATCGGCCAGTTGGTGTTGGTCGTCGCCTGTTCGAATATTTCTGTCGCAAGTACAAAGACGCGTCCCCCGCCGAGCAACTTCGGCGTGATGTAGGCCGACATTGAAAGAATGAAGCCGAGGCCCGCCGAAAGAGCAATGGCGGGGAGGCTCAGCGGTAGAGTGACGCGCAGGAACGTGCGCAGCGGCGACGCTCCGAGGCTGCGCGCCGCCTCTTCCAGCGTCCGATCGAGGCGTCCGAACCCCGCGAGCAGCGCAAGGATCATGTAGGGCATGATGCTCTCCACGAGCCCGATCGTGACGCCGGTCCAGTTGAACACGAGGCGCATCGGCGCGCCGATCAGACCGAGCCCCTGCGCCACTGAATTCACCAGCCCGCGATCGCCAAGGATCGCCAGCCAGCCGAAGACGCGCACGACGCCGGACACCAGCATCGGCGTGATGGCGATAACGGCGAGGACGCCGCGGAATCTTGATTGCGTTCGAAACAGAAATAGAGCGACCGGATATGCAAGCAGCAGCGCGATCGCCGTTGCCGTGAGCGAGAGTTGGACGGAGTTCAGCGTCAGTTCAAATGTAAACGGATCCGATAGCGCTTCAAACCACGTTTTGAGCGACCAGGTTTCGAACAGCGCGCCTGTGGGTCCGGTCTCATGAAAGGCGTAGCGGAACAACCTCGCCGCAGGCCATGCGTAAATGGCGAGGAGAAATAGACCCGCGGGTAGAACGAGCAGCGGAAAAAGCGCAGCCCTCTTCATGCCGCTTCCCGCGGGAAAATCAACGCGTCGCTATTGGCCCAGACCGCGGCGACCTCAACGCCCGCCTCAGGCGCCCGAAGTCCGGACGGCAAGTCG
>JBEVKO010000077.1:0-3285 GCA_040509705.1 Beijerinckiaceae bacterium | reverse complement strand
TATCCCAACCCATATCGCTTTCGCGCTTCGCGCTGGGCGGCGGCTCGTAGAGCGAGACGCGTTTCGGCCAGCACAAGTTCTATGGCCTTGCCGCCGCGGCCCATCACAAGCGCGGCCTCTTCGCCCATGGCCGTGCGCACGTCGGCGACGCCGAACGCCTTCTCACAGACAAGCTTGTCGCGATGGACGATCGCCAATGAGCAGCCCGGCTGCTCCGTGGATTCCATCTGAAATTCGATCCAGCGCGGAATGTAGTCGAGCGCCGGCTTCAGCCATTTGTCCATGATCGTTCCCTCAGGCCGATTCGAGGCCGCACCACTCCGCGATAAACAGCGCCAGCGTGCGCGTGCAGCGGCGGATCGATTCGATTTCGCACCGTTCATCGATGCCGTGGATCTCGCGACCCGTCGGGCCGTACACCAGCACAGGCATTCCGCCATAAAGCGCAGGGACGCGCGCATCGAGATAGGCGGGCGTAACGAGGTCGGCGATCGGTTTGTTGTTGGCTGCGAGCGACGCGGCTTTCAGCGTCGCTTCAGCGTCGGTCCCCGGCTCCAGCACATAGCCTTCGCAGTAAAAGCCATGCCACGTAATCCGCGGCGGGTTGTTGGCGAGGGACGGATCGCGCGCGGACGCTTGCGCGATGCAGGCTTCGACGTCACGCCGAACCTGATCGGCGCTGACGCCGGGATACATGGCGAAGCGCAGTTCGACCTCGCACCAGGCCGGAACCATCGACGTCCAGTCGCCGCCTCTAATCTGGCCGAGATTGAGTTTGAGCGGATGCGGGTCGTTGGCGAACAGCGGATGGTTCGCCTTATCCGCATTGTATCGCGCCTCAAGCTCGCGAAGGGCGCCGACGAGTCTGTAGGCGGCATCTATGGCATTGAAACCCTGCTGCATTTCGCGCGTGTGCGCTGGTCGGCCGCGAACTTCGAGCTTGAACCAGACAACGCCGGCGTTCGCGCGCACGAGCATTTCATCTTCCGGTTCCGGACAGAACCAGGCGTCCGCCCTGTAGCCTCGGAGGAGCGACGACAGCGCACCGTTGCCGGTCGATTCTTCATCCATGACGCTCTCGACATAGACCGCCGCAGACGGCGCGAAGCCGGCGGCGCGGATCGCATCGAGCGAAAAAATATTGAGCGCGAGTCCCGCCTTCATATCGGCGCCGCCGCGGCCGAAAAGCCAGCCGTCGCGCACCTTGGGATCGAACGGCGGATTGGCCCACATGTCGACTGGTCCCGACGGCACCACGTCGATATGCGCGTTGAGGATCAGCGATCGACCTTTTTCCTGCTTCGGACGATGCGCGCCGACCACGCACCAGGCTTGCTCGTAGCTCACCGCGACCGGCGAGAAGCCCGGGTGATGGCGGATGTCTTCCTCGCGCACGCGCCAGCGGTCCATGGCGTAGCCCCGTCGCGCAAGCTCCGCGTGGACGAAATCCTGCACGGGCGCTTCATTCCCACGAAGGGACGGAAAGCGCACGAGTTGCTTGGTGAACTCGATCTGCCGATCAAATCCTGCGTCGACCGACTGAAGGATGCTTTCTCGAACGTCTTTTGAAAGAGTGGTCATGGGTGTCCGGTTAGCGGGGATGGGAGCGCCTTGGGCGAATGGCGCCCAAAGAATTCAGGCCATCTGCTCGCTCTCGTTGTCGAACGTCTCAATTGCCGCCTGCACGGCCTGTCCGGCCGGCAGCCTGAACCCGCAGCGGATCAGCATGGCTTCAAGGGCGCCGAGACAGACCAAAGCATTTTCTTTCCTCGCCGTGTATCCCATTGTGCCAATACGCCAGATACGGCCGTGAAGCGGGCCAAACGACGTCCCGATCTCGATGCCGAAATGGTTCAGGAGGCCATTGCGAACTTCGTCTGCGTTGATTCCTTCCGGCGCGATCACGCCCGTGACGTTCGGCATCTTGGCCCTGCGGTCGCCGAAGATCTTGAGCCCCATCGCTTCAATGCCGGCGCAAAGGGCGCGCTCGACCAGGCGGTGACGCGCAAACACAGCATCATGCCCCTCTCCGAGGAAAATCCTGCCGCATTCATGCGCGGCGTACACCATCGTCGTCGCTTCGGTGTGATGGTTGAGATGATCCGGCCCCCAATAGTCCATCAGCATGGCGAGGTCGAAATAGTTGGAGCGGATGCGCGGACCCTTTCCAGGCTCGTAGTTTGCCGGCTGCACGCCGCGCTCGACATGGTGGCGATGGCGCACGCACTTTGCGACACGCTCATTGAAGGAGATCGGAGACATGCCGGGCGGGCCCGACATGCCCTTCTGCAGGCCTGACGATATCGCGTCGATACTCCAGTCATCGACGCGAACGTCGAGGCAGCCGAGGCTGGCGCAGGCGTCGACATACAGAAAGGCGCCGTGCTTGCGGCAAAGAGCCCCGATGTCGTCGAGGGGCTGCGCCATCGTCGTCGACGTATCGCCATGCACCAAGGCGACGATCTTGGGCGAATGCTTCTTGAGCGCCGTCTCGATATCGTCGGGCGAAAAGACGCCGCCCCAGTCGCGCTCGATCGCAACGACGTCGGCGCCGCATCGCTCCGATACTTCGCGCAACAGGTGACCGAATCGGCCGAAGACCGGCGTCAGCACCTTGTCGCCTGGCTCGATCAGCGAAACGAGGATTGCTTCGATGCCGGCGCGCGCCGACCCGTCGATCATGAAGGTCTGGCGGTTTTTCGTGCGATACACGTCACGGTAGACCGCCTGGGTGCGCGCCATGATGTCGAGGAAAGCCGGGTCGAACTGGCCCAGCATTGGCGTCGCCATCGCGCGAAGAACGCGCGGGTCCGCCATGAGCGGGCCCGGTCCCATAATCAGACGCGGCGGCGGGTTGAGTGCAGCCGCGGACTTCTTCAGCATTGAGTGTGAATCCGCTTTGTCTCAGGCGACGACGCGCGCAATCGCGATCACCACAATCGCGCCGATGGTGGCGACGATGATCTGCGACACGATGGGGTTGGCGATGCCGATATTCACGCCCAGCGCGCTCAGCAGAAGCGATCCGACAATGGCTCCGATGAGGCCGGTGATAATGTAGCGGATCAACCCGCCACCCCCCATGACGAGGCTGGCAAGCCAGCCGGCCACGAGACCAATAACGATCATGATCGCTAGCGATTGAAGATTCATGGCGACCTCCCTTAGGTCATCGCATCTTTCACCAACCAGCCGCAATCGTCCAGCGGCGGCTGGCTGTCAGACGTGGATGACGCGGCCATACGCATCGAGCACGCTTTCATGCATCATTTCCGACAACGTAGG
>JBEVKO010000076.1:0-7310 GCA_040509705.1 Beijerinckiaceae bacterium | reverse complement strand
CCTGTATGGACGTGACAACGCTGATCTTTCTCGGGCTCGCCGCCTTCGTCATCTGGCGGCTTTGGGCGGTGCTGGGCCAGAGGCCCGACGCCCCGCCCTTCGATCCCCCGCCGCGCCGGGACCTGCCGTCTGGGCGCGCCGAGACGCCGGGCGGCAATGTCGTTCCGCTGCCCGGCATGCGGCCGCCGGAAGCCGCGCGGCCTCCCGCCGTCGATCCTGACCGCTGGCGCGGCGTGGCCGAGCCCGGCACCCCGCTCGCCCGCGGGCTCGACGCCATCGTGGCGGCCGATCCGAGCTTCGATCCGCGCACCTTCGCGGAAGGGGCGAGGCAGGCCTACGAGATGATCGTGACCAGCTTCAGCCGGGGCGATCGCGCCACGCTGAAGGGCCTTGTGTCGAAGGACGTTCTTGAGAGCTTCTCGCAGGCGATCACCGATCGCGAGGCGCGCAAGCATTCGTCCGACACGACCTTCGTCTCGATCGACGAGGCGAAGATCATTGATGCGGAGCTCAAGGATCGCCACGCCCAGATAACGGTGCGGCTCGTCTCCAAGATCATCAGCGTCACCCGCGACGCGACCGGCGCAGTGGTCGACGGCGCCTCCGACAAAATCGTCGAAGTGACCGATGTTTGGACCTTCGCACGCGATGTCCGGGCCCGCGATCCCAACTGGCTGCTCATCGCCACGGAAACCGGCGCGTGAGCCGATGCGCCGCGGCGCCCGTGCGGCGTGGCGCATTGCGGCTCTCTCCTGGCTGGTCACGGTGAGCCTCGCGTGGGCGCAGGATCGGCCGGGTCCCGGCGGCGCGACGCTGCGCGCTCTCAGCTACGACGCCATCGAAGATTGGAACGCCGACGACCATGCCGCAGGGTTCAGCGCCTTTGTCGCCACCTGCCAGCCGATCATCGAGGAGCGGGAAGCGCTGCGGCGCGGAACGCCCGCATCCCCGCAGCTCGTCGCGGCATGCCGGGCCGCGCTGACGCATGTCGGCCCGGCGCGAGCCTTCTTCGAAGCTCGCTTTTCGCCTTATGAGATCATGCCAAGCGAAGGATCAGGCTTTCTGACGGGCTATTACGAGCCTGAAGTCGAAGGTTCTTTGACGCCTGCCGGTGAATTTCGCTGGCCGATCCGCAGTCGGCCAAGCGGCCTGGCGGCGCGAGGCCCGGATGAGCCGCTCGCCGGCGTCGACCCCGAACTCGCCGCGGCGCGGCGCACGCCATCGGGCTTTGAAGCGATGCCGGATCGCGCGGCGATTGAGTCGGGCGCGCTCGATGCGGATGCGCCGGCGGTCGCGTACGTGCGCGACGAGGTGGAAGCATTTTTCATCCACGTTCAGGGATCCGCGCGCATCAGGCTGGGAGACGGGCGGAGCGTTCGCCTCGCCTATGCGGGGCGCAACGGGCTTTCCTACACGGGGATCGGACGGCTTCTGGTGACCGAACGGGGCATGGCGCCGGAAGACGTCACTCTTGAAAGGCTGAAGGCCTGGCTGCGCGCCAATCCTGCCGAAGGCCGCGCGCTCATGCGCCGCAACCGCTCCTTCATTTTCTTTCGGATCGCGGACGAACTCAACGTAACTGCCGGCCCGATCGGCGGCGCAGGCGTTTCGCTGCAGCAGCATCGCGCGCTCGCGGTCGATCGAACGCTGTGGAGCTACGGGCTGCCTTTTTTCATTGCAGCGGCGGTTCCAACGGAGGTCGAGCCCACGGGGCGTATTGCGCGCCTCGTCGTGGCGCAGGATACGGGCAGCGCCATTGTTGGGCCGGCCCGCGGGGATCTTTTTTTTGGCGCTGGCGAAGAGATGGGACGGCGCGCCGGGTCGCTGAGGCATGCAGCGCGCTTCATTGTGCTGCTGCCCCGGCCGGACGCCGCGCCATGAGAGGCGCGCCGTGAAACGTCGCACGCTGACGCGCGAGGAGAGGGCCTTGTGGGCGCATGTGCAGCGCACCGTTTCGCCATTTCCAGGACGCGCGCTCGACGACATCCACATCGAAGCGCCGGCTGCGCCAACTTCCGCAGCGCCCGCCTCCGCGCCCGCGCGGACCCCGCCGGGCGCACAAGCAGGCAGGACGGCCAGCGCACTTCCGCTCGCGACCCTGGATCGCCGCACTCTGCGCAAGGTGAGGCGCGGCGTTCGCGATATTGACGGCGTGCTCGATCTGCACGGGATGACGCAACCGGCCGCGCACGAGGCTCTGACGCGATTCCTGCGCAGAAAGCAGCGCGAGGGCGCCTCGCTCGTCATTGTGATCACCGGAAAAGGCGGCGCCGGGCCAATGGATGATCCAGGTCGCGAGCGCGGCGTCCTCCGACGGATCGTTCCGCACTGGCTGCGCCTGCCGGAGCTGCGTCCGATGGTGCTCGGATTTGAAACCACCGCGCCGCATCATGGCGGCGAAGGCTCGCTCTATGTGCGACTGCGTCGAGCGCGCGGCGCCTGGGACGTCGACCCATGACGCCATTCGGCGCGAAAATGCGCGCGCTCCGCGCCGAACGCGGCGTCAGCCTCACCGATATGGCGAAGGCGCTCGGCGTATCGCCTTCCTACCTTTCCGCGCTCGAACTCGGCAAGCGATCAAAGCCGAGCTGGGCCTTCGTGCAGGCCGCAACCCATTACTTCAACATCATCTGGGATGAAGCCGAGGAGTTGCAGAAGCTCGCCGAGGTGTCGGCGCCGAAGATCACGCTCGATACATCGGCCCTGTCGCCGCGTGCGACCGAATTCGCCAACCGGCTCGCGCGCACGATCCGAAAGCTCGACTCCGCCGACATCGAGCGCCTGCATGCGGCGCTCGAACGATCAACGAAGCGTCGTCGAAAAGTCGCGGCCGACGGTTGACCGCATCGCCTGCGACCGCCAGACACGCGCTTTCTCCAGAGGCCCGAATGACCACCCCGCTTTACGACGTACTTTGCATCGGCAACGCCATTGTCGACGTTCTCGCCCGCACCGAAGAGGATTTTCTCGCGGCCCAGAAGATGACCAAAGGTTCGATGATGCTGATCGACGAGGCGCGCGCCGAGTCGATTTACGCAGCGATGGGACCCGCCACGATCATATCCGGCGGCTCGGCGGGCAACACGGCCGTCGGCGTCGCCTCGCTCGGCGGCAAGGCGGCGTTCATGGGCAAGGTTAAGAACGACGAGCTCGGACGCCTTTTCGGCCACGACATCGGCGCGATGAAGGTCCATTTCCCGACCGCCGCAGCGGCGCAAGGCCCCGCAACCGCACGATCCTTCATTCTGATCACGCCGGATGGCGAGCGGACGATGAATACCTATCTCGGCGCCTGCGTCACGTTCGGTCCGGACGACATCGACGAAGCAACTGTCAAAAGCTCGAAGATCTCGTACTTCGAAGGCTATCTCTGGGACCCGCCGGCGGCGAAGGACGCCATCCGCAAGGCCGCGGCGATCGCGCACTCCGCGGGACGCGAAGTCGCGATCACGCTGTCCGACTCCTTCTGCGTCGATCGCTACCGCGACGAGTTCCTCGCGCTCATGCGAACGAAGACCGTCGATCTCGTCTTCGCCAACGCGCATGAATTGACGAGCCTTTATCAGACAAGCGATTTCTTGGCTGCGCTCGACCTGATCCGCCGGGACGCAACCACGGCCGTGGTGACGCGGTCGGAAAAGGGCGCGCTGGTCGCAACGAAGGACCATGTCGAAGAAGCGCCGGCCGCAAGCATTCGCGAACTCGTCGATACGACGGGAGCAGGCGATCTCTTCGCCTCGGGATTTCTCCATGGCCGGGCGACGGGACGCGACGCCCAAGTGTGCCTGAAGCTGGGCGCGCTCGCGGCCGCCGAAGTGATCCAGCATATCGGGGCGCGTCCCCAGGTTTCGCTCCGCGGCGTCGCCGAGCAGGCGGGCATCGCGCTATAGGTGGCGGAAGTCCGCTTTACGAGGACGCGCGTCTCTGAAAGCCTGCGGCATGACAGAGCCGCGCCCCAACATCCTGTTCATCATGACCGATCAGTTGCGCTGGGATTATCTCGGCTGCAACGGACATCCATCGATCAGAACACCCAACATCGACGCGCTTGCGGCGCGCGGCGTCAACTTCACGCGGGCCTTCGTGCAGTCGCCCGTATGCGGCGGATCGCGCATGTGCTTCTACACGGGGCGCTACAACATCACGCATGGCGCGACCTACAACAACATTCCGCTGCGCATCGACGAGAAGACCATCGGCGACTATCTGCGGCCGCTCGGCTATCGCGTCGCGCTGGTCGGCAAGACGCATTTCAAGCCCGACATCGAGGCGATGAGGCGCATCGGAATCGATCCGGCGACCAATCCCGGAATCCCGTACTGGCAGTGCGGCTTCGAAGCATTCGAGCGCGACGACGGATTGCACCCGGACGGATCAGTCGATCCAAACCTCGCCTACAACCGCTGGCTCAACCAGAAGGGATATCCCGGCGCCAATCCCTGGCATTCCTACGCGAATTCCGTCGAGGACGAGGATGGCTCGGTCCAGTCCGGCTGGTATCTGCGCCATGCGGCGAAGCCGGCGCGCGTCAAGGAAGAGCACTCCGAAACCGCCTACATGACGGATCGCGCGCTCGATTTCATCGACGCCGCCGGCGATGAGCCCTGGCTGCTCCATCTTTCCTACATCAAGCCGCATTGGCCCTATGTCGCGC
Organism: Beijerinckiaceae bacterium; assembly: GCA_040509705.1. Lineage (GTDB taxonomy): Bacteria > Pseudomonadota > Alphaproteobacteria > Rhizobiales > Beijerinckiaceae > Terrirubrum. Next base: position 2,656 of record JBEVKO010000076.1, on the reverse strand, counting down.
CGGCTCCCTATCACAACATGTATGGCGCCGCGGACGTGATCGCGCCGAACCGGAGCGACGACGAGAAGCGCAACCCCAATCCGGTGATCGCCGCCTTCATGCAGCATGAGGAGAGCGTCAACTTTTCGAAGCAGGAGGTGCGCGAGACGGTGATCCCGACCTATATGGGGCTCATCTCGCAATGCGACCATCACATCGGCCGCGTCATCAGACATCTTGAAAAGTGCGGGCTCGCCGACAATACGATCATCGTCGTCACCAGCGATCATGGCGACTATCTCGGCGATCACTGGCTTGGAGAGAAGGATCTTTTCCATGAGGAGGTCGTCCGCATTCCGCTGATTGTCGTGGATCCGCGCAAGTCGGCCGATGCCGCGCGCGGTTCGCGCGACGAGAGGCTGGTCGAGAGCATCGATCTCTTGCCGACTTTTCTCGATATAGCTGGAGGCAAGCCCGAGCCGCACCGCCTGGAAGGGCGCTCGCTGGCGCCGCTGCTGCGTGGGGAAGGGTCGGACTGGCGCGATGCGACGCACTGCGATTCCGACTTCGCGCTTCGCCACGCCCGCCGGACATTGAATCTTCCGGCGTACAAGGCGCGCGGCTACATGGTTCGCACGGCGCGCTGGAAGTATGTGTTCTTCGAGGAGTTCCCGCCGCAGCTCTTCGAGCTTGCAATCGATCCCCACGAACTGAACGACCTTGGCCGGGCAGAGGGATATGATTCCGTGAAGGCCGAGATGGAGCGCCGCGTCTTCGACTGGTTCCGAGCGCGCCGCACTCGCGTGACGATTTCAGACGAGACGATCGAAGCGTTGACGGGCAAGGCCCGCGAGCGGGGCTATATTTTCGGCGCGTGGTGAGACCCTTCATCCGTCGCCTGCGGCGACACCTTCTCTCCAGAGGGGAGAAGGCGAGAACGGCGCGACTGGCGTTTCTCCTTCTCCCCGCCTGCGGGGAGAAGGTCGCCGCGTAGCGGCCGGATGAAGGGCTCTGAAACGCCTAGAACAGCCCCTCGATCTGCCCCTGCTCGTTGAGTCGGATCACATCGGCCGACGGGACCTTCGGCAGGCCCGGCATCGTCATGATGTCGCCGGTGACGACGACGATGAATTCAGCGCCGGCCGAAAGCCGCAATTCGCGCACGGGAACGACATGTCCGCTCGGCGCGCCGCGCGCATTGGGATTGGTCGAGAACGAATACTGCGTCTTCGCCATGCAGACCGGAAAGTGACCGTAGCCCGCGTCCTGCAATTCCTTGAAGCGCGCCTCGATCGAGGCGTCGCAGGAAATGTCGGACGCATGGTAGATGCTGGTCGCGATCGTCTTGACCTTGTCGCGCAGCGTCATGTCGTCGGGATAAAGCGGCTTGAATTTCGCCTCGCCCGAATCGCAGAGCTTGACGACATGATGGGCAAGCTCCTCCGTGCCCTTGGACCCGTCGGCCCAGTGCGTGCAGAGGATGGCGGTTGCGCCGACTTCGGCCGCCGCCTTCTTCACCGCCTCGATCTCCGCGTCGGCGTCGGTGATGAACTTGTTGATCGCGACCACAGCCGGCACGCCGAACTTCTTGAGATTCTCGATGTGACGGCGAAGATTGTCGCATCCCTTGGCGACGGCGGCGACGTTCTCGTTCTTCAGGTCGTCCTTGGCGACGCCGCCATGCATTTTGAGCGCGCGGATGGTCGCGACGATGACGGCCGCCGACGGCGAGAGCCCCGCCTTGCGGCACTTGATATCGAAGAACTTTTCGGCGCCGAGATCGGCGCCGAATCCGGCTTCCGTCACGACGTAGTCGCATAGCTTCAATGCGGTCTGGGTCGCGAGCACCGAGTTGCAGCCATGGGCGATATTGGCGAACGGGCCGCCATGGATGAAGACCGGATTGTTCTCCAGCGTCTGGACGAGATTCGGCATCAGAGCGTCCTTGAGCAGGACGGTCATGGCGCCGTCGCCCTTGAGCTGTCTGGCGAGTACCGGTTTGCGGTCGCGCGTGTAGCCGACGACGATGGCGCCGATCCGCTTCTCGAGATCCTTGAGGTCGGTCGCAAGGCAGAAGATCGCCATGATCTCGGAGGCGACGGTGATGTCGAAGCCGTCTTCGCGCGGAAAGCCGTTGGCGGTTCCGCCAAGCGAATTGACGATCGAGCGCAGGGCGCGGTCGTTCATGTCCATCACGCGGCGCCAGGCGATGCGGCGCTGGTCGATGCCGAGCGAATTGCCCCAATAGATGTGATTGTCGAGCAGCGCAGCGAGCAGGTTGTGCGCCGAGGTGATGGCGTGGAAATCGCCGGTGAAGTGAAGGTTGATATCCTCCATCGGCACGACCTGCGCATAGCCGCCCCCGGCCGCGCCGCCTTTGACGCCAAAGCACGGGCCGAGCGAAGGCTCGCGCAGGCAGCTCATCACCTTCTTGCCGATCTTGTTCAGTCCGTCGCCGAGGCCGACCGTCGTCGTCGTCTTGCCTTCGCCGGCCGGGGTCGGACTGATCGCCGTCACCAGGATGAGCTTGCCATTCTTTTGGCCCTTCACCGAGTTGATGAAGTCGAACGACACCTTCGCCTTGGTCGGTCCGTAGTTCAGGAGCGCCTCGGGCGGAATGCCAATTTTCTTGCCGACCTCCGCGATCGGCTTCATTTTCGCTTCGCGCGCGATTTCG
>JBEVKO010000075.1:0-3255 GCA_040509705.1 Beijerinckiaceae bacterium | reverse complement strand
CGTGGCGGCGGCGCCCGCGGCGGCGGTTGCAACAGCCGGGAATGGATCGAAGCTGTTGGCGATCGCCAGCATGATGCGGTCGAAGTCGCCTTTGCGGGCGAGAGGATAGCTGAAGGTGAAACCGCGCATCTGCGCATGGTTCCTGGCGGCGCGCGAATAGAAGATGCGGCCGTTCTCCTCGCCCGAGACGACGAAGAATTCGGGCCGCTGGAACTTGTAGGTCACCTTGCGCCCGGGCTTCGCCGCCGTTTCATCCGCGAACGCCTGTTCGAGCGACTTGGCGGCGAGCGGCGCAGCGATCAGGCCGAGCGCCATGACGCCGTCGGCGGACTGGTATTGCGCGGTTTGGGTCGCATCGCCGCGCGGGGAGCGGACCGAGCGCTCGACGAGGCGCATCGGAGCGCCGACCCGCACGCCCGTCGCCGGATCATCGAGAATTGCAAATCGAACCGAGTCGCGCGCACGCTTGCCCTCGGCGGTCAGAGCCGCCCAGAGCGAGTCCGAGAGCACGCCGTTCTGCGGAACGTTCCTGCGCTTCTGATAGGAGCGGATGGCGTCATACAGCCGCTTACCGAAGTTGACGCCGACCACCGCATTGTAGTCGCCGGTCCACATGAGCGACTCCTGGATGGCGCGCCGGTCATTTTCAGGCAGCGCGTCGTAGGCGCGCTGCGACGCCTCCATCGCAGGATCCGGCGCGGCTTGCGCCGGCCCGGTCGGCGCGCGCGGCGAAGGTTGCGCCAACGCGAAGGGCGCGAACAAGCAAGAAGCAGTCACGCAGCAGAGCACAGCAAGGCGCATGAACTACTCCCCCTCAGGCCGCGCATCTTCGCCAGGAAGCCAACGAAGGCAACGGGTTTGAAAACGTCTGTGCGCCAGCGCACATGCCATCATTGGCGCCTCGGCCACAAATTGAATCGCGCCATTCTTTCACCTTGCGAGGCATCCGCGCCTGTTTCCCGGCGCGCTCCAGCGAGATACTCTTGACGCCGGTTTCGCCGGCGGGACGGATGGCGCGCCATCCACCCCTCGACCGATGCGCGACGCGCCGCAAGCGCGCGCGAAACAGGTCGGGGCGACGTCATTGAATAGCCGCGCGTGCTTGGCATGCGCGTTGGGGGTCAGGGGACGGAACATGATTGCAGCGCGCGCCTCGAATGTCTTCGCCGTACTTTTCTTCCTCGTCGTGAATGCAGGGCTCGTCGGAGCGCAACAGCAACAAAGCCCGGCCCGATATGTGCGCGAGGATTTAGCCAATCAGCTCATCAAGTTGGAAGAGACGGTCCAGCGCGAGAGCGCCGCGCTTGCCGGCCAATCGTCTGAAAATCTTCGTCGCGCCGCCGAGGCCGCTCTGGCTCGCAATGCGCGCGAGGCGCTGCGCCTCGCCGGCGGCGCGGTGGCGTCCGACAATCGAAATCCGCTCGCCTGGTACGCCTATTCGCGCGCCGCTGGGAGCGTCGATAGCGGCAACAACTATTCTGAACGCTGGGAGCTGCGCAGCCGGGCGGTGACCGCCGCCTATGGCTACTATGCGCGCGCCGCCGGCAGGGACATGGAGGCGGCGGCGCTCGCAAATCTCGCGCGGCTCTTCGCTGATCGCGAGCAATGGCGCTCGGCGCTCGACGCCTACAAGGCGAGTCTTGCGGTCGCCGACAATCCGCGCGTGCGTCAGGCTTATCAGGAGCTGCGCGAGTCCAAAGGCTTCCGCATGACCGACTACAAGGTCGATGCGGATGGGGCCACGCCGCGCATCTGCTTCGATTTTTCCGAACCTCTGGCGCGCGGTCGCGTCGATTTCGCGCCTTTCGTGTCCGTGAGCGGCGTCGCGAACCCGGCCGTCAACGCCGAGGGCAGCCAGCTTTGCGTCGAAGGCCTGAAGCATGGCGAGCGATATACAGTTGCGCTGCGCCAGGGGTTGCCGTCGAGCGTCGATGAATCGCTGCTGAAAACGGTGGATCAGGATATCTACATCCGCGACCGCTCTCCGCAGGTGCGCTTCTCCGGCAAGAACTACGTTCTGCCGCGAACCGGCCAGGAAGGCGTGCCCGTCATCTCCGTCAACACGAACGAAGTCTTCATCGACGTCTATCGCATTGGCGATCGCAGTCTGCTGCCGACCGTTCGTTCGGACGAATTCCTGACCAATCTGTCGCGCTCCTCGGCCGAGGAAATCGAGAAGCAGAAGGGCGTCAAGGTCTGGACCGGAACGCTCGCCGTGGCGCGCGATCTCAATCGCGACGTCACGACGGCCTTCCCGGTCCTCGAAGCGGTGAAGACGCTGGAACCGGGCGTCTACGTAATGACCGGCAAGCCCGAGAAGAAAAACCCCGCCAGCAGCGACGGCGACTATGACGGCGAGAACAGTTCCGTCGCCACGCAATGGTTCATCGTATCTGACCTCGGCCTCACGGCTTTCACCGGCGAGGACGGCGTGCATGTCCTCGTGCGCTCGCTCGCCACTGCCCAGCCAATCGAAGGCGTAGAGATCAAGCTTGTCGCCAGGAACAACGAAATTCTGAGTACGCGCGCAACCGATGCGCGCGGCATCGTGCGCTTCGACCCCGGCCTGTCGCGCGGAACCGGCGGCATGTCGCCGGGCATTCTGACGGCGACGGACAAGAGCGGCGACTACGGCTTCCTCGACCTCGCATCGACCGCCTTCGATCTGTCCGATCGCGGCGTCAAAGGCCGCACGGCGCCAGGACCGCTCGATGGATTCATGTTCACCGAGCGCGGAGTCTATCGCGGCGGTGAAACCGTGCATGTAACGGCGATGCTGCGCGATGCGCAGGGCAAGGCGCCGCGCAGCCTGCCTCTGACGCTCGTCGCCAAGCGCCCCGACGGCGTCGAATATCGTCGCGCCGTGGCGCAGGATCAGGGCCTCGGCGGACGCTCGTATTCCATGCCCCTGATCTCAGGCGCCCAGCGCGGTACATGGCGACTCGAAATTTTCGCGGATCCGAAAGGCGACTCGATCGCCGACGCGACGTTCCTCGTCGAAGATTACGTGCCGGAGCGAATCGACCTGACGCTGCAGCCGACGAAGTCGCCAATCAACGCCGACGAGCCGGCCGTGATCGACGTGAACGCCCGCTATCTCTACGGTGCGCCCGGCTCCAACCTTGAAGTGTCCGGCGACATTCTCGTGCGCAAGGCGACGAAGAATCCGATCCCGGGCCTCGACGGCTTCGAATACGGCATCGATGACGAGAGCTTCGAGAATGTCAGCAAAGAGATCGAAGAGAAGCCGACCAC
>JBEVKO010000074.1:0-12249 GCA_040509705.1 Beijerinckiaceae bacterium | reverse complement strand
TCTCCCCCCCTTAACTTATTGCCTTCCACCGATCGCGTGGATGGCTACAAGCAGTGGCCCGCGGGGGTGGGGGGGGTGTTTGGACTCAAACAAAAGCGCTCGCGCGGCGGGCGGCCCCGCCGCGCCCGACATTCGCATATTCATCATGCTGACGATTTTCGGCCAGAGGCTGCTGCAGCTTATTCCGACCGTGTTCTTCGTGTCGGTGATCATTTTCCTGTTGCAGCAGCTTCTGCCGGGCGATCCGGCGCTCGTCATGGCGGGCGAGGATCGCGACCCGGAAGTCATCGAGCAGATCAGGCGTCAATATCGTCTCGATCAGCCCCTGCCGATTCAATATCTCTACTGGATCAAGGGCGTCGCGACCGGCGATCTCGGCGAATCCATGCGCCTCAAGATTCCGGTCGCCGATCTTGTTCTTCAGAAGCTTCCGGTGACGCTACAGCTCGCCACCATGGCGATCATCATCGCGCTGCTGATCGGCGTGACGGCCGGCGTCATCTCCGCGGTCAAGCGCGACTCCTGGATCGACTACGCCGTCAACGTCTTTTCGCTCTGGGGGATTTCGACGCCGAATTTCTGGCTCGGCATCATGCTGATCCTTTTGTTTTCGGTCAGCCTCGGCTGGCTGCCGGCCTCAGGATATGTCAGCCCGTTCGAGGATTTCTGGGGCTCGCTCAAGACGACGATCATGCCGGCCTTCGTGCTGGGCAATTCGATCGCCGGCGTCCTGATGCGCCACACGCGCGCCGCGATGCTGCAGGCGCTCGACAGCGACTATGTGCGCACGGCGCGGGCCAAGGGGCTGTACGAGAAGACGGTCGTGGTCAAGCATGCGATGCGCAATGCGCTGACGCCGGTGATCACGCTGGGCGCGCTGGAATTCGGCACGCTTCTGTCCGGCGCGGTGCTGACCGAACAGATCTTCACCATTCCGGGCTTCGGCAAGCTGATCGTCGACGCCGTGTTCAATCGGGACTACGCCGTGGTGCAGGGCGTAGTGCTGGTGACGGCGACGACCTACATCATACTCAACCTGATGGCCGACATCGGCTACATCCTCATCAACCCGCGGCTGCGCCAATGAGCACGGCGAGCGTTTCTCTTCCTGTGGTTTCTGCGGATGCGCCGGATTCGCTGAGCCCGATGCGGCGCGCCTGGATGCGGCTGAAGCGCCGCAAGGGCGCTATGATCGCGCTGATCGTCATCTGCCTCATCGCGCTGCTCGCGATTCTGGCGCCCTGGATCACGCCGCATGATCCGACCCGCCAGAGTTGGAGCGCCGTGCGCAAGGCGCCGTCGGCGCTCTACTTCTTCGGCACCGACGAAGTCGGGCGCGATCTTTTCTCGCGCGTGATCTATGGCGCCCGCGCTTCGCTTCTGGCCGGCGTCGTGTCGGTGTCGATTGCGCTCGGTCTCGGCGCGCCGCTCGGCCTGATCGCGGGTTATGTCGGCGGCTGGGTCGACGCGATCATCAGCCGCATCACCGATGCGATGCTGGCTTGCCCGTTCCTCATTCTCGCCATCGCGCTCGCGGCCTTTCTCGGCCCGAGCCTCACCAATGCGATGATCGCCATCGGCGTCACCGCGACGCCGATCTTCGTGCGGCTGACGCGGGGCCAGGTTATCTCGGTGAAGGTCGAGGATTATGTCGAAGCGGCGCGCGCCGTCGGCAATTCACGCCTGCGCATCGCGACGCGGCACATCCTGCCGAATATCCTGCCGCAATTGATGGTGCAGGCCACGCTGACCATCGCGACCGCCATCATCGCGGAAGCCGCGCTGTCGTTTCTCGGCCTCGGCCAGCAGCCGCCGACGCCGTCATGGGGTTCGATGCTCAACGTCGCGCAGCGCTTTCTTTCGAATGCGCCTTGGATGGCGATCTTTCCAGGCGCCGCGATCTTCGTCACGGTGCTCTCGTTCAATCTGCTCGGCGACGGCCTGCGCGACGCGCTCGATCCGCGCGCAAAGTAGGGCATCCCTCATCCGGCCGCTTCGCGGCCACCTTCTCCCCAAAAGCGGAGAAGGCGAGCGCGGCTCAATGGCGCCAACTCCTCCCCGTGACAGCGGGGAGAAGGTGTCGCCGAAGGCGACGGATGTGGGGCGAAGCCTACACCACCGCGCTCATGCCGCCGTCGACGAACAGCAGATGGCCGTTGACGTAGTCTGATGCGCGCGACGACAGAAACACGGCCGCTCCGATCAGCTCCTCGGTCTCGCCCCAGCGCGCCGCGGGCGTGCGCGCCTTCACCCAGTTCGAGAACTCGACATTCTCGATCAGCGCCTTGTTGAGCTCGGTGACGATGTAGCCCGGCGCAATCGCGTTGATCTGGATGTTGTGCTTGCCGAATTCCGCTGCGAGGCCGCGCGTCATCATCTTCACGCCGCCCTTCGTCGTCGCATAGGGGATGATCGTCGCGCGGCCGAGTTCGCTGGTCACCGAGCCGATGTTGACGATCTTGCCGCGACCGCGCGGAACCATGCGCTTCATCACGGCCTGCGTCACATAGAAGACGGCCGACAGGTTTGTCGCGACGATCCTGTCCCAGTCGGCATGGTCGAACTCGGTGAATGGCGCGCGGATCTGAATGCCGGCGTTGTTGACGAGAATGTCGATCGGGCCGACGCGCTGCTCGATCACCTCGATGGCGGCGGCGACGTCGCGGTGGTCGGCGACGTCGAAGGCGGAGATGTGGCAGGTGAGGCCGAGTTTCGTCAGCTCGTCGCGAGCGGCGGCGAGCTTGTCGGCGTTGCGTCCGTTGAGCACCACATGCGCCCCCGCCTGCGCCAGCCCCTTGGCGATGGCGAGGCCGATCCCCTGGCTGGATCCCGTGACGAGGGCGACGCGGCCGGCAAGATTGAACAGATCAGTCGACATTCCACTCTCCTGCGGCGGGGATATCCGGGGACGCATTTCCCCGGTCGGCGATCGGGGAAGTGCCATAGAACTCGCCATTTGACCAAATCGACGCCAAGGCCCCTGGGAGGCTCGTCTAAGAGTAAAGTCCTTTCTAGGCTATCCCTCCCTACCAGGATAGGATGGAAGTCATTGTACGGGCATCCTTGGCGCTTCTAGAGGCATTCTGGAGCGAATGTCGAACGTAAGCGGATATCCACGCGCAGGGGCTCAGCCTTCGTCCATCTCGACGAGGTGGCACGCCGCGGCGCCGACCCCGTAGGATTTGAGCAAAGGCGCCGTCCTCCTGCAGATCTCCATCGCGTGCGGACAGCGCGCATGGAAATGGCAGCCGGACGGCGGCGACAGCGGCGAGGGAAGTTCGCCCGCAATCGGCTTGAACTCAACCAGCGCGTCATCGTGCAGCACCAGCTTCGGCACCGAGTTCAGCAGCGCCTGCGCGTAGGGATGTTTCGGGCTTGTGCTGATGACGTCCGCCGGACCGATCTCGACGACCCGGCCGAGATACATGATCGCGATGCGATCCGAGACATGCCGCACCACGCCGATGTCGTGGCTGATGAACAGCATGGTGAGACCGAGGTCGCGCCGCAGACGCAGGAACAGGTTGATGATCTGCGCCTGGATGGAGACGTCGAGCGATGCGACCGGCTCATCGCACACGATGAGATCGGGCTTCATGGCGAGCGCGCGGGCGATCGCGACGCGCTGGCGCTGGCCGCCGGAAAACTGATGCGGATAACGGGTCGCGAAATCTGGATCGAGGCCGACCGTCGCGAGCCACTCGCGCGCATAGGCGACGGCGCCCGCGCGCGTCGTCAAACCATGCGAGATCGGGCCTTCCGCAATCGTGTCGCCGATGCGCATGCGCGGATCGAGCGAGGAGAACGGGTCCTGAAAAATCGTCTGGACCCGCGTCGTGACCTTCTGCGGCTCGCGCCCGCCCCGCATCACCGGCTGACCGTCGAGCCGCACCACCCCGGATGTCGGCGAATAGATGCCGGAGATCATGCGCCCGAGCGTCGACTTGCCACAGCCCGATTCGCCGACGAGGCCAAGCGTCTCGCCGCGTTCGATGGTGAGCGAGACCCTGTCGACGGCATGCACCGGCCGCGTCTCGACCGGCGCGCCGAAGCGCGCAGCGATGCGCTCGCCGAGCGACACGCGCGGGCGAAATATTTTCGTGGCGCGATCGACGCTGAGAAAGGCCGCGCTCATGCCGCGCGCTCCATCACCGGATGATGGCAGCGCCAGGCGCGCGTACCGTCGCCGACGCGCGGCGGATCGGTGGCGCAGAGCGCGTCCGCCCTTTCGCAGCGCGTCGCGAAGGGGCACCCCGGCGGCAGCCGCAAGAGCGACGGCGTCGACCCCGGAATCTGCGGCAACTCGCGTCCGGGAGTCGCGCGCGAGGGCAGGGCGCCGAGCAGTCCCTTGGTGTAGGGATGACGCGGATCACGCAGCACGCGCGCTGTCGGACCTTCCTCGACGAGCTTGCCCGCATACATGACGGCGATGCGATCGGCGAGCGAGGAGACTGTCGCCAGATCATGGCTGATCCAGATCATCGCCGCCCCGGTCTCGCGCACGAGGCCGCGCATCTCGGTCAGAATCTGCGCCTGGATCGAAACGTCGAGCGCGGTCGTCGGTTCGTCCGCGACGATGACGTCCGGATCATGCAGCAGCGCCATGGCGATGGCGACGCGCTGGCGCATCCCGCCGGAGAACTGGTGCGGATAATTGTCGATGCGCCGGCTTGCGTCCGGAATTCCGACGCGCGTCAGCGCCGCAACGGCGCGCGCCCGCGCGTCCGAGTGAGAGACGGATTTGTGCGCGTGCACCGCGAGGATCATCTGCTGCGCGATGCTGAGCACCGGGTTCAGCGTCATCATAGGATCCTGAAAGATCATTGCGATGCGCCGCCCGCGCGCGGCGCGCAATTTCGCCGGCGGAAGCCCGACCAGTTCGTCCCCGCCGAGTCTGACGGAGCCGCGCACGATTCGTCCGGGCGGATCGATCAGCCCGAGCAGCGAGAAGCCGGTGACGCTCTTGCCCGATCCGGATTCGCCGACGAGACCGAGCACCTCGCCGCGCGCCAGCGAGAACGACACGCCGTCGACAGCTTTCGCGATTCCCGCCCGCGTAAAGAAATGGGTCGCGAGATCCTCGACTTCGAGCACCGGCGCCGTCATCGCTTCAGCCTCGGATTGAGCTGGTCGCGGATCTGGTCGCCGACCAGGTTGATCGCGACGATCAGCACGATGAGCGCAATGCCGGGATAGATCGAGATCCAGTAGCGGCCGGACAGCATGTACTGGAAGCCGTTCGAGATCAGCATGCCGAGCGACGGTTCGGTCGCCGGCAGGCCGAGGCCGAGAAACGACAAGGTCGCTTCAAGCGAGATGGCGTTGGCGATCTGCACCGTGGCGACGACGATCAGCGGCGGCAGGCAGTTGGGAAGAATATGGCGGAACACCACCGACAATGTCGGCATCGGCGTCGAGACCGCCGCCTCGACATAATCCTTGTTGCGCTCGGCGGTGGCGGCGCCATGCGCCGTGCGGGCGAAGTAGGCGTACTGCGCCGTGACAAGCGCGATGATGAGCTGCGTCTTGCCCTGTCCGAGCACCGCCGAGAGCACGAGCGCGAGCAGGATCGCCGGAAAGGAAAGCTGCAGGTCGACAATGCGCATCATGAACGCTTCGGAGCGGCCGCCGAGATAGGCGGCGGTGACGCCAAGCGTCGCTCCGACCGTCAGAGCGACGCTGCCCGCGATCAGCCCCATCTGCAGCGAGATGCGCAGCCCGTACAGAATGGCCGACCAAAGATCGCGCCCCTGCGCGTCGGTCCCGAGAATATGCGCATAGCCTCCCGAGCCGACATAGCCGGGCGGCCGCCGCGCGTCCATCAGATCGAGCTTTCCGATGTCGTAAGGATTCTGCGGCGTGAAGAGCGGCGCGGCGATCGCGAGAAGCAGAATCGCCGCGACGACCAGCAGCGCGGCGACCGCGACGCGGTTCTCGCGAAAATCGCGCCAGAATGCGCTGAAGCCGACCAGTTCCATACTCAGGCTCTCGCGCGTCGCAGGCGCGGATCGAGCGCTGCGTAGACGAGATCGACGCTGAGATTGATGATGATGAAGAGAAGCGCGACGAGCACGAGGTAGGCGACCATCACCGGCCGATCAAGCGTCGAGATCGAATCGATGATCAGCTTGCCGACGCCCGGCCAGCTGAAGATGGTCTCGGTGACGACGGCGAACGCCATGGTCGAGCCGAGCTCGAGACCGAACACCGTGACGATCGGGATCGATATCAGCTTCAGCACATGGCGGCGCATGATCACGCCTTCGGAAAGACCCGCCGCGCGCGCGAACTTCACCGTGTCGCTCAGCATGATCTCGCGCGTTCCGGCGCGCGCCAGGCGCACCATCATCGCGAATTTGAACAGCGACAGGTTCAGCGCCGGCAGGAAGAGATGCTTCAGCCCGTTGAGGGTGAGGAAGCTCCATTCGACGCCGAAGACGCTCACTGTCTCGCCGCGCCCGCCGGCGGGCAGGATGCCGAGCTCCACTGCGAATCCGAAGATCAGCAGGATGCCGACCCAGAATGTCGGCACCGAGAAGCCGAGAATGGAAATCGCCATGATTACGCGAGAGAGCGGGCTCTCGGGGCGGTACCCGGCGTACATGCCGAGCGGGATGCCGATCAAGGTCGCGGCGAATACCGCCGCAAGCGTCAGCTCCAGCGTCGCCGGCAGGCGCGACATGATGAGCTGCAGCACCGGCATGCCGAAGACGAAGGAGCGTCCGAGATCGCCATGCAGAAGGCGCCACAGGAACACGCCATATTGCTCCCAAAGCGGCCGATCGAGTCCATAGCGGGCGATGACCTCGGCGCGGATCTGCTGGTTCGCGTCAGGCGAAATCAGCACGTCGATGGGATTGCCGATGGCGTAGACGCCGATGAAGACGAGGGCCGACATGACGAGCATGACCGCGCAGGCCTGCAGCAGTCGTTGAATGACGAAGCCCAGCATGGCCTCAGCGGTCCGTTTCCCCTGCGATGCTCACATCAGTCCCAATTGTCGCTGATCAGCGCGCGCGTTTCCTCGACGGCGACCGCCCAGATCGCGAGCATCTCGGCGTCCGGGCGCTCATAGTAGCCGCCGAAATTGCCGTCGCCGAGCAGCTTTTTCTTTTCCGCCGGATCGACCCGCCGCATGCGTTCGAGATCGACCATCGGCTTGCGCTGGGTCGGCGGCGCGACGCCAGGGAGCCGCGTCCAGGGAAAGTTCTCCATCCAGGACGCGTGCGACGCGATCTCGTCGAACTCCTTCACCTTCGCCATGGTCTGCGGCGCGCTCCACCAGTCGTGCCATTTGACCTGTGCGCCGCGGCGTCTCCCCATCCATTCCTGCGTGAAACCGGCGATCGGCGTGTTGCCGCCATGCCCGTTTACAACGAGGATTCTGCGGAACCCCGCGCGCCAGACGCTTTCGAGCACATCTTCGACAATCGCGGCCAATGTGGAGAAACGCAGCGTCACCGTGCCTGGAAAATCGGCGAACGCGACGGCGAGCCCATAGCCGATGACGGGAAAGACGGGAACATTCAGTGGCTCCGCCGCCTCCTCGGCGACGCGCGATGACAGAATGGCGTCGACGCAAAGGCTGAGAAAGGCGTGCTGCTCCGTCGATCCGATCGGAATGACGCAGCGATCGTCTTTCGCCACATGGTCCCGTACTTGCATCCAGTTCATGTCGGCGATGCGCATCGGGCGGGGTCATCCTGATCGTTCCAAATGGAACTTTTTGATCTTGACGAGGGGGAATGGGAGCGTCAAGTTCCAAATGGAACTAGTTGGGAGAGACGAGGCGATGACGCGCCTGTCCCTGGCTTCGCGAAGATCGTCCGGCGCCGAGCGCGATGCGTTCCCGTCGGGGCTGAACGACATGGTCGCGACCAAGCTCTGGGACAACCCGTGCTGGCTGTCTTTCCGCGTCAACTTCATCGCGCATCATTTCAACCAGCCCATCTACCAGATGATCTGGCGCAACTTCCGGCTGACGCAGCCTGAGCATGTCGTGCTCTATGCGCTCGGGCTGCGCGAGGGCGTCACGGCGGAAGACATCGTCGCCTCCTCCTCGCGGCCGAAGAACACGCTGAGCCGCGCGGTGAACAGCCTCCTGAGAAAAAAGCTCATCCGGCGCGAGCGCAGCATGGACGACCGCCGGCGCTACCATCTGTTTCTGTCCGAGCGCGGCCGCGCCATCATCAGCGAAAGCGTGCCGCAGCTTGTCGCACGCGAACAATTGATGGCGGGCGTCTTGACCCGTCAGGAGCAGACGGTCCTGACTGGGCTCCTGACCAAGATCATTCTGAACGCCGGCGCCTGGCCGGCAGAAATCAGCGGGGAGAAGTAGAATGACAGTTCATGTCAACAGTATTTGGCGGGCGGCGGCGATCACCGCGGCGCTCACTTTCACAAGTGCGGTTTCGGCTCAAACCCTGACCATCGGCATTCGCGCCGGTCAGGATTCGATGGATCCGCATTTCACCGCGACCGGCACGCACGCCGAAGCGATGAAGCATGTCTATGACACGCTCGTCTGGTCGGGCGACAAGCTGCAGCTGGAGCCCGGCCTCGCCGAGAGCTGGACGGCGATCGATCCGACGACCGGGGAGTTCAAGCTGCGCAAAGGCGTCAAATTCCACGACGGCTCCGATTTCACCGCCGAGGACGTCAAGTTCTCGATCGAGCGCATTCCGACGCTGAAGGGACCGAACCCGACGACGATCTATGTGCGCCAGGTCAAGGAGACCAAGATCATTGATCCGCACACGATTCACGTCATCACCAGTGGTCCGGCGCCGACCTTGCCGAACGATTTCATCCGTCTCTTCATCGTCAGCCACAAGGCGGCGGCGGGCCTGACGCCCGAGAACGCGAACGAGGTCTTCAACTCGGGCAAGGCCGCCGTCGGCACAGGCCCCTTCAAGTTCGTGAAATGGACGCCGAAGGAAGAGTTCATTCTCGAACGCAATCCCGACTATTGGCAGGGCCCGTCTCCCTGGGCGCGCGTCGTGCGCAAGGAAATTCCGAATGATGCGGCCCGCGTCGCGCAGCTCAAGGCGGGACAGGTCGACCTCATCGTGCGCGCGCCGGCCGCCGACGTGCCGGTGCTGGAGCGCGACAGCAAGCTCACCGTTGCGAAGGGCGAAACGGTCTACGTCTTCAACATCGAGCTTGATCTGCGCGACCAGACCAAGCAGGTCAGCGCCAAGGACGGCTCGCCCCTGCCGGCGAATCCGTTCAAGGACCTCCGCGTGCGGGAGGCGATCAATATCGGCATCGACCGCGCAGCGCTCGCCGAGATCGCCATGGAAGGCCTCGGCACGCCGCAGTCGCAGCTCGTGACGCCGAACATCTTCGGGTACGCCAAGGACATTCCGGTCGCCAAGCAGGATCTCGACAAGGCGAAGAAGCTGCTGGCCGAGGCCGGCTATCCCAACGGCTTCAAGGTGACGTTCAACTTCACCAACGACCGCCTGCCCGGCGACCGCGCAGTCGGAACCTCGATTGCGCAGATGCTGGCGCGCATCGGTCTTGACGTTGTTGCGGCGGGCCAGCCCGGCGCCGCGCTCTTCCCGGCGCGCACCCGCGGCGATTTCTCGATGGTGATGTCGGGATGGGGCACCCTGACCGGCGAGGCGCACTACACCCTGTCATCCATCGCGCATTCGAACGACCCGCAGCGTAAAATGGGGGCGTTCAACTGGCGCAACTACAAGAACGAGACGATGGACAAGCTGCTGCAGGACGCGGCGGTCGAGCTCGATGAAGGCAAGCGCCGCGCGCTTCTCGAGAACGCCAATCGCCTCTTCATGAAGGAGATTCCGTCGCTGCCGATCGCTTCGGTCTCGTCCGCCTGGGCGATGCAGAAGGACAAGGTGAAGATGCTGCGAATGCGCGCCGACGAGGATACGCTCGCCTACGATCTCGCACCGGCGAAGTAAGTCGAATCTGATCCTGAAGGCCGCCCGCTCCGGGCGGCCTTTTCTTTGGAGCATGACATGGCAAACCCCATTGGCCTCGCCATCCACGGCGGCTGCGGCGCTTTGCGCCGCGAGGAACTGACGGATGCGGAATGGGCTGCGGCGCATGACGATCTGCGGCGCTCGCTGCGCGCCGGCTGGGCCGTGGTGTCCAAAGGAGGATCCGCACTCGATGCGGTCGAGGCCGCCATCGTGGTGATGGAGGATTCGCCCGCCTTCAACGCCGGCCATGGCGCAGCGCTCAACAGCGACGGCTTCCACGAGCTCGACGCGTCGATCATGAACGGCGCGACGCTCGGCGCGGGCGGCGTGTCCCTTGTCAGGCGCGTGCGCAATCCGATCCGCGCCGCCCGCGCCGTCATGGAGCGCAGCGACTGTGTGAATTTCGCCGGCGAGGGCGCCGACGCCTGGGCCGAGGAGCACGGGATCGAGATGGTTCCGAACTCCTACTTCACGACGCAGCGGCGGATCGATGCGCTGAGTAAGCTCAAGGCGCTTGAGGCGGCGAATGCGTCGCACAAGGCCAACGAAGGCGAGAAGCACGGCACCATCGGCGCCGTCGCGCTCGATCGAAGCGGCGATCTCGCGGCCGGCACTTCGACCGGCGGGTTCAACAACAAGCCGCCGGCCAGAGTGAGCGATTCATCGGTGATCGGCGCCGGCACCTATGCGCGTAACGGCGTCTGCGCCGTTTCATGCACCGGCCGCGGCGAATTCTTCATCCGTCTCGTCGCGGGCCACGAGATCGCATCGCGCATGGATTATCGCGGACAGAGCCTGAAAGAGGCCTGCGACGGTGTCGTGTTCGGCGACATGAACCGGTGGGAGAACGGCGCAGGCCTCTGCGCCATCGATGCGCAGGGACAATCCGTCGTTCCCTACAACACGCTCGGGATGTATCGCGGCTTCGTGACGCCTGCCGGCGACTTGCATGTTGGCATCCACGACGATCTTGCGTTGGTTGAACGGCTGACTGTTTGAGTCTCACCTTCTTCCCGCGAGCGGCGGAAGCAGCGTCGCTATCGTCCCGGCCGGGGCTTGGCCCGGCCATCCACGAAGTTCGTCTTGTACGCACGTCGCCATTGTTGTCGTGGATCCCCGGGCCATGCGCGGGAGAAGGCGCCTGGCGTCTAACGGAAAAAGATGAGCGTCACGACGATGAAGATCGGGATGAGAACCGCGCCGGACCACAGCATGTAGCCGAAGAAGCTCGGCATCCGGACGCCGCCGTCCTTGGCGATCGCATAAACCATGAAGTTAGGAGCGTTGCCGATATAGCTGTTGGCGCCCATGAACACCGCGCCGGCCGAAATCGCCGCCAGCGTCAGGGCGCTCTTGGTCATAAGCTGTTGCGGGTCGCCGCCTGCGAGTTCGAAGAACACCAGGTAGGTCGGCGCATTGTCCAGGAACGAGGAAAGCGCGCCGGTCAGCCAGAAATAGGCTGCGTTGTTCGGCGTTCCATCGGCGTTTGTCACCAGCGCGACGAGCGGCGCGAAGGCTCCGTCGCGCCCGGCTCTCAGCATGGCGAGGACCGGGACGATGGTGACGAAGATGCCGGCGAAAAGTTTCGCCACCTCTTTGATAGGTCCCCATGAGAAGCCATTGGCTTCTCTGTAGTGAGAGTCGGTGAACGCCATGGAGGCCATCGTGACCGCGATAAAGATGAGATCGCGCAACACATTGACGTTCTCGATCGTCTGTCCGAGCAGCGTGAAGCTTCCAAGGTCGACCGACGCGCTCATCAGGAGCGCCGCGATGACCGCGCCGATGAGCAGGATATTGACCAGCCCGCGAAGGCGAACGCGCTTGTCGGGCGTTGGATCGCGCCGCAGAAGCTCGCCTTCCTTCGCGTAGTAGTAGCGGTCCAGCGCATGGAATATTGCAAGCGTGAGGCCGGCCGCCACGAGCGTCTCGCCGATGAGATGTTTCGCCGTCCAGAAGAAGTCGACGCCGCGCAGGAAGCCGAGGAACAGCGGCGGGTCGCCGAGCGGCGTCAGCGAGCCGCCGATGTTCGAGACCAGGAAAATGAAGAAAACGAAGACATGGACATTGTGTTTTCGGTTGTCGTTGGCGCGCAGCATCGGGCGGATCATCACCATCGACGCGCCGGTGGTGCCGATGAAACTGGCGAGCACCGCGCCGATCGCCAGCAGGGCGGTGTTGGTGAAGATCGAATCGCGCAGATTGCCTTCCAGGTAGATGCCGCCGGCCACCGTAAACAGCGCGAGCAGCAGCAGGATGAAGGGAACGTATTCGAGCAGCACCGTGTGGCCGAGCG
>JBEVKO010000073.1:0-4425 GCA_040509705.1 Beijerinckiaceae bacterium | reverse complement strand
GTGTGGCCCGGGGCGGCGCTTGTCGTGTTGTGCGTTGGCGACGGCGGGCGCGGACGATCTGTCGCTGGAAGCACGCGGCCTTTGGCTCAAATATTCATGATATGTTCACAATAAGTTCCAACCGCGACATCGGCAAATTCGCCTTTGTCCACATGCTTGTGGAAAATTGTCACATCCTGCGCCCAGGCCAGGTGACGTTGACCAGCCGACTTTGCGGATCACGCGGCGACTCGGTCGAATGAGAATCGCGACCTACAACGTGAATGGCGTCAACGGACGTTTGTGGGTTCTCTTGAAGTGGCTGGAGCTGACATGCCCTGACATCGTCTGTCTGCAGGAACTGAAGTCAATCTCCGAGAAGTTCCCGAAAGGCGAGTTGGAAAAGGCCGGCTACGGCGCCGTTTGGCACGGTCAGAAGGGATGGAACGGCGTAGCAATTCTTGCGCGGGGCGCGGTTCCCATTGAAACTCGCCGTGGGCTTCCTGGAGACGAAGACGATACGGCCAGCCGATACATCGAGGCCGCGGTCCGCGGCGTGATAGTCGGTTGCCGTTATCTTACGCAAGGAAACCCTGCGCCTGGGCCAAAATTCCAATACAAACTTCGCTGGTTCGAGCGGTTGCTCGCGCATTCTTCGGAATTGCTGCGCCTCCGCGCGCCGGTCGTCATGGCCGGCGACTACAATGTTATTCCAACCGAGCTCGACGTCTACAAACCGGAGCGTTGGGTCGATGACGCGCTCTTTCGGCCCGAGATTTGCGAGGCTTACGGCAGAATGTTGAAACAGGGTTGGGCGGACGCTCTTCGCAAGCTCCATCCAGACGAGCGAATTTATACGTTCTGGGACTACTTTCGAAACGCCTGGGCGCGCAACGCGGGCCTCAGGCTCGATCACATTCTTCTGAACCGACGTTTGGCGTCGCGGCTTACGGCGTCGGGCGTCGATCGCGAGGTGCGAGGCTGGGAGAAGGCAAGCGATCATGCTCCCGTCTGGGTGGATATCGCCGACGCGAAGCCGCGTCGGAGATAAGCTCCGGCGCGCCGACGCATCGAAGCCCTGTGGAGATCGGGGAAAGCTCAGCTCCGCATCTCGACACGGCAGGGAAGTCGAGCACATATTTCTTGCGCGGAACCGAATTGGCTACGTGCTTCAAACTTCAAAGCCGGACAGGTCAAGAAGGCCATCCGTAGGATCGCGATGAAGCTTGACGGCGTGCTTCGCCTTTCGGGCGTGCATCGCTAAGAGTCCTCGTCATGATCAGAGACGGGAGCACGTTTCGGCGGGCTCCCGTTTCTCGTTCGCCCGGCTCGCTTCCAATCATTTTTCGGCTCTTCGGGCAATGGCTCGTGCTCGGATGGCCGCATAGCCGGGACAACCGAGCTCATTGATCTCTCAAAGGCGGAGTCATCGTCACCTCAGACGCTTCTGGCGTGGCGAGAGGCCGCGTTCTCGCCGCCTCCTATGTAGCTGCCGGACCAAAATCGAAAAAATATGCGGCTGCAATCCATTTGGCGCGGCGCGAAGCACAGGCTTCTGTTGAGCGGCGTGGCAGAATGGGCGCCAACTACATTGAGCGAGGTGCCTTGAGCGTTTTGCGCGCAGGCGTCGCCGCTGACCTAATGCGTGCATTTGTTATCCCTAATTTGGAAGCGGCGAATGTGGATATCAAGAATTGCCATGATTGCTGCGTGTTTCCTTCAGATTGCGCAACCCGCCGAAAGCCAGGTTGACCTGAGCCCGCTGGCGAATGATCATTCGCGTTCGCATCTGCTTAGAAGATCGTTGGGAACAGCGGACCGCCGCCCCATGCCGCGAAATTTCGTGTGGCCCGCGGATGCGCTCACGCATCCCGGGTGGACGTTCGGCGTCGATGTCTCCCATCATAACGGTCCGGTTGTCTGGAGTATGTTGCAGCGACAGGGCGTCGGCTTCGCCTATCTCAAGGCGACGCAAGGGACATTGTTTTTCGATCGCAGTTTCGCTGCTCATTGGCGTACGCTTTCGGAACTCGGCGGGGAAAAGCCGATCCTGAAGGGCGCGTATCATTTTCTGTCTGCGGACGTCGACGCCGAACTTCAGGCTGAACACTTTCTGCGCATTGTGAACGCCGCCGGTGGCTTGCACGCCGGCGACTTGCCGCCTTGCCTCGACGTTGAGTGGGATCCAAGGACGATCAACGGCGCCGAGATTGACGCATGGGACAAATATAGCGCCCAACAGATCGTTGAACGAATTGAAACGTGGCTGCGCGTCGTCGAGAAGGCGACGGGTCGAAGGCCAATCGTCTATACGAACGCCATCTGGTGGTTGTCGAAAACGGCCAGCAGCCGCGCGCTCGTCGACTATCCCTTGTGGATTGCGGACTACGCAATCGAGGATCTGCGCAATGACGAGCCGCGTTCGCTGCCAGGATACCGATCTCCGATTTGGCAGTTCACGGATTCCGGCGTCATGTCGGAAGGTGGGGCGATCGGCAGGCTCGACGTAAGTGTTTTCAAGGGCGGACGCGATGATCTCGTCAGAACGTTTGCAATCCGACCGTAAGCCTTCTTTGGTGGTCCTGGATCAGTAGGCCGGTTTGACCGGAAACCAATCCGGTCGCTGAGGATCAAGATAGGCGCCTTCAATCCGGTCAACGGCGAAGCGCGTGATGAGATCCTCGTCCGGATCGACGCCGAGCCCAGGCCTATCGGACGGAGTGAATGCGCCATCCTTCAAGAAAACAGGCTCTCTGGCGATATCGCCGCCGAGATAGGTGCGCTCCGTATCGATCGCGAGCGACATGTTGGCGATCGAAGCGGCGAGATGAACGTAGGCCGACTGCGAAAGCGCGCCTTCTCCGCCCGAATGAAGAGTAACGGGAATGCCGACGCTTTCGCAGATTGCGGCCTGTTTGATGACCTGCCAAAGTCCGCCCGCTTCATGTGGGTCCAGCAAAACCACGTCGGCTGCGCCCATTCGAATGATGTTGCCAACATCGGCCAACGTGTAGGCGCTCTCATCGAGCGCGATAGGCACGGTCTGTGCAGCGCGAAGCTCAACATGCCCGGCGAGGTCGTCGAGCTCCAGCGGCTGTTCGACATAGGCGAGATCGAACGGCGCGAGCTTCGCGAGTTGCCGGCGCGCGGAGCCTGGGGTCCAGGCGCCGTTTACGTCAGCGCGCACGTCATATTGTCCGGCGACCGATTTTACCGCCTCTACAAGCGGCAGATCGCTCTCCATCGACACGCCGATCTTGATCTTGAACGTCTTGAATCCGTCGTCGAGAAAACGCTTCGCTGTGTCTTTCACCTTCGCCGGATCATTAACGAAGATGTAAGCGCTCGCTTCGACCTGCTTGCGCCACCGGCCGCCCCACAGCGCAAAAAGCGGTAGGCCAGCGCGCTTGCCGAGGGCGTCCCACATCGCCATTTCCATCGCCGCCGCGGCCATCACCACCGCTCGCTTGTGATGATAGTAGCCTGCTCCCAACACATGCCGGTGAAAGCGTTCCGCGTCCGCGACCTCGTATCCGATTGCGAGCGGCGCGACGATCTTCTCCAGCACGGCTGGAACTGCATCGATGAGAGATATGGTCTCACCCCAGCCGACGACCCCGTCATCCGTGCCGATGCGAACGATGAGGCGCGTCGCACCCGAGCGGCGTCCCGAACCCCACAGAATGTCTTCCTTGAAGGGGAGACGAATGAGCCAATGCCGCACGGACCGGATGCGCATGGACGCCCTGTTACTGGATCTTGATGTTGGCGGCCTTGACGACGACGTCCCAGCGCGCGCGGTCCTTCGCAATAAAGTCGGCGAATTCGTTGGCGACATGGGAGTCGGAATCGCGGTCTGCGCGAGGATTCGGTCTGCGACCTCGGGCGAGGAAAGAATGCGCTGCAGCTCAGATGCGATTTTCTGAACGCGATCGGCGGGAGTTTTGGCCGGCGCAAAGAATCCGTGCCATGCGATGACTTCAAGACCGGGCGTGAACTCGGAGAGCGTGGGAAGATCCGGCGCAAAGAACGCGCGCTTGGGCGTGGACACGGCGAGTGCGCGCAGCTTTCCGGACTGCACATGCGGCCATGAGGTGAGGGCGCCGTCGAGCGCGAGGTCGAGTTGTCCCGAGATCAGATCCTGCAACATTGGCCCCGAGCCGCGATAAGGGACATGCGTGATCTGCGTGCCCGTCATTTGCGCGAAGAGCTCCATTCCCACATGCAAAGTCGTGCCGACGCCGGACGACCCGTAGTTGAACTTGCCCGGGTTCTCCTTGAGCAGCGCTATGAGTTCCGGAACATTTGCGGCCTTGATCCTTTCGGCGTTAACCACGAGCACGTTCGGCGTGATCGCCAGCATGGTGAGCGGCGCAAAGTCCTTTTCAGGGTCGAATGGCATCTTCTCGCCGTAGACTGCGGGATTGATCGCGTGCGAGGCGACAT
>JBEVKO010000072.1:0-3426 GCA_040509705.1 Beijerinckiaceae bacterium | reverse complement strand
TCAGGATCTGGCAGTTGGGGCGGACGGCGGCGATGTGATTCCGTATCACGAAGCGCGTGGCCAGACATCCGGCGTGCTCGCCAGTCGCATCGGCGAATATCGCCGCATCGACGATGGGGTGATCGTCAGCATCTTCGATCATGACGTGCTGAAGCCATTCACGTTGCGCACCAACCGGCGCGGCTATGTCGCCTTTGCCTTTGTGCGGGACGGCGGCTACGCGATGCAGATCGGGAGCCAGTCCTACGCCATCAGGTCCTCGATGGCCCGCGTGACAGTCGCGAGCGAAGCGGTCATGCAATACAACGTGCAGGGCCGGCGCCGCATCGCCGGCGTGATCGCCTTCGTTGAAAAGTCGCAGCTGGCGGATCGCTTCAATCTCGATGTCGATCGTCTTCCGACCGAATTCCGCCGGGTGCTGAATGGCGGCGATGGCGGCTTCTCGATGGAAGTTCCTCTGACGCCGTGGGCCTGGGTGGCCGTCGACCAGGTCCTCACCTGCGGTTTCACCAGTTCCCTGCGCGACATCTATCTACGCGCCAAAGTCAACGAGCTGATCTGCGAATCGGTCGACTATCTCAACAAGGTCGACCGTCCCGTGAGCATCCGCGTTCCATCGTCGCGGCGCGACCAGTCGCGCGTCGAAGCGGCGGCGCTGATCTATCGGCGCGACATGCGCCATCCGCCCTCGCTCCGCCAGCTCGCTTCGACGCTCAGCATCAACCGCAACAAGCTGAACGAGGGATTCCGTGAGCTCTACGGTCTGACGCCGTATGAATACTCGCGCCGGGTGCGGCTGGAATGGGCGCATGATCGCATCCAGTCGAGCTCGATGTCGATCAGTGAGATTTGCCAGGCGGTGGGTTACGCAAGTCATTCGTCCTTCACGCGCGCCTATGGCGATCATTTCGGCTATCCGCCGTCTGACACGCCGCCGGCCAGCCACGAGCGCAGCGTCGCCTGACGCCGGCTGAATCTGACTAGCCTCCGGCGCAGCGCGACGCGGTGCGCCGCTGGTCCGGGACCCGTCAACTCTTCGCAATGGCGCCGGTTGGCGCCCTCCCTCCCCTCGCGCAGCGGGGGGAGGGCGACGCGCGGCGCTTAGTCGCGCTATTCCGCCACCACCGCCGTCGCCTCGATCTCGATCAGCGCCTTGGGCTCGACGAGGCGCACAACCTGCACCACCGCCATCGCCGGATAATGCGCGCCGATCGTCTCGCGATAGGCGCGTCCGACCTCGCGCAGGTTCGAGATGTAGGCTTCGACGTCGGTGACGTACCATGTCAGTCGCACGAGATGCTTCGGCTCGGCGTCGCCCTCGGCGAGAATGGCGACGATGTTCTCGAAGGTCTGGCGCGCCTGCGCCACAAAACCCTCCTGGAAATTCCCCATCACATCCCAGCCGACGACGCCGCCCGTGACCACGAGCCGGCCCTTCGCCGTCATGCCGTTGGCGTAGCCGCGCGGGCGCGGCCAGGCCTTCGGCTGCAGCGCACGCGGCGCCTTGTCGTCATTGAGCGTCGGAATGATCACCTTGGTCGACATGGCTCCCTCTCATTCGGCCGCGCTGCGGGATGCGGCGTCCTGTGCGGCGCGCGCGCGCAGCGCAAAGCGTTGCAGCTTGCCGGTTTCGGTGCGCGGCAGGCTCTCGACGAACTCGATCGCCCGCGGATATTTGAACGGCGCGATCTCCTGCTTCACATGGTCCTGCAGCGTCTTGACCAGCGCCGCGTCGCCGACGCCGCCGGGCTTGAGAACGACATAGGCCTTCACGATAGTTCCGCGTTCCTCGTCCGGCTGCCCGACGACGCCGCATTCGGCGACCGCGGAATGGGACATCAATGCGCTTTCAACTTCGGGTCCGGCGATATTGTAGCCCGACGAGACGATCATGTCGTCGGATCGCGCCTGATACCAGAAGTAGCCGTCCTCATCCATGACGAACGTATCGCCGGTGACGTTCCAACCGTTCAGCACATAGTTCATTTGGCGCTCGTCGGCGAGATAACGGCAGCCGGTCGGACCGCGCACGGCGAGACGTCCGGCTTTCCCCGCAGGCAGATCCTCGCCATTCTCGCCGATGATCTTCGCCTCGTACCCCGGAACCGCCTTGCCGGTGGCGCCGGGCCTGATCTCATCTTCGCGCGCGCCGATGAAGATATGCAGCATCTCAGTGGCGCCGATGCCGTCGAGGAGCTTGAGGCCCGTCGCTTTCTCCCAGGCGTCGAACGTCGCCTTGGGAAGGTGCTCGCCCGCCGAGACGCATTTGCGCAGCGAGGCGGCGTCATGCTCCTTGAGCTTGGCGAGCATCGCGCGATAGGCGGTCGGCGCGGTGAAACACACGGTGGCGCGATATTTTCCGATCGCTGCGAGCAGCTCGTCCGGCGGCGCCTTCTCGATTAGCACGGCGGTCGCGCCGACGCGCAGCGGGAAAAGAACAAGGCCGCCGAGGCCGAAGGTGAAGGCGAGCGGAGGCGAGCCGATGAAGATATCGTCCTTCGCCGCCTGCAGCACATTGCGCGCATAGGCGTCGCAGATCGCCAGCATGTCGCGATGGAAATGCATGGTGCCCTTCGGCTCGCCCGTCGTTCCCGACGTGAAACCGATGAGACAGACATCATCGGCGGCCGTGTCGCACGCGGCGAAATCCGGCGAAGCGTCGGCGATCAACGCGTCGAGAGAACCTGGATCGCTCCCGCCCCAATAGACGACCTGCTGCAGGTCGGGCGCGAGCGGCCGCGTCTTCTCCATTTCCTCGCGCAGCCGGATATCGCAGAGCCCCAGCGATATTTTCGATTTCGCGATCGGATAGACCAATTCCTGGGCGCGCAGCAGCGGCATGGTCGCGACCACGACGCCGCCCGCCTTGATGATGGCGAAATAGACCGCGACCATCATCGGCGTGTTGGCGGAGCGCAGCAGAACCCGGTGGCCGGGCTGCATGCCGAGCTTGCCGGTCAACACATTGGCGATCCGGTTGATGCGCTCGTGCAGCTGGCGATAGGTGAGCGTCTCGGCGGGCGATATCAGGCAGGGATGATCGCCGCGGCCGGCCGCGACCCAGCGGTCGACGAATTCCGTCACGCAATTGAGGCGCGGCGGGTACTGGAGCTCGGGACGCGCGAAGATGAAATCGGGCTGCAGCGCAACGGGCGGCAGGTTGTCGCGCGTGAAGCTGTCGAGATGCGCGCTAGGCTCCATCGCTCTCTCCATTGTGCGTGCGCAACATGGCGATCACTCCGCCGCGCGACGCGTGTCGCGGCCAGCGGCGTTCTTCAGCGTCTCGCGGGCGATGACGATCTTCTGCACGTCGGTCGCGCCTTCATAGATGCGCAGCGCCCTGATCTCGCGATAGAGCGTCTCGACCTTGACACCCGACCTGACGCCCATCCCGCCGAAAATCTGCACCGCCTTGTCGATCACGGT
>JBEVKO010000071.1:0-8465 GCA_040509705.1 Beijerinckiaceae bacterium | reverse complement strand
CTTCCCAGAAGCCGGGATAATAGTAGTTTTTCGCGACCCGATGCAGGCCGAGTTTCTCGTCGTCAGCGGGGACAGTGAATTCCGCTGCATCAATGGTGCCGCGTTCCAGCGCGGGATAGAGATCGCCAGGCGCGATGTTCTGCGGAACGACCCCGAGCTTCGCCATCACCTGGCCGCCGAAGCCGCCGATCCGGAATTTGAGGCCCTTGAGATCGTCCAGCGTGTTGATCTCCTTGCGGAAGAATCCACCCATCTGCGTGCCGGAATTGCCGGCGGGGAAGCCGATGGCGTTGAACTTCGCCAGCGATGCGTTGATGATCTCGGCGCCGCCGCCATAGTGCCACCAGGCGTGCTGCTGGCGAGCATTGAGTCCGAAGGGCGTTCCGGTGCCGAAGGCGAGCGTCGGATCCTTGCCGGCGTAGAAATACACGGGCGTCTGAGCGCATTCGACGCTTCCCGACTGGACCGCATCGAGCGCCTGCAGGCCGGGCGCGATTTCGCCCGCCGCGAAGGTCTGAATCTGGAATTTGCCGTCGGTGATCTCTCCCAGAGTTTTGGCGAGCACTACTGCGGCGCCGAAAATGACGTCGAGCTGCTTCGGGAAGCTTGATGTGAGGCGCCACTTCACTTCAGGCATGGATTGCGCGACGGCCGACGCCGCCACGGCCGACGCGGCTGCTGCTGCTCCCGACGCCGCCAGCAGTCTGCGACGATTGACGATTGCACTATGGCTCTTCATGGGCTCCTCGCCTGAACTTTGCGGAAGATCGTTAGGGCGGCGACCTTTGCATGATCCGATGGCGGCTGCCTAGGCGCCACCCCGGGCGGCGCGACGGTCCTAGAGGACGGTGCGGACGTCCCAGATTTCCGGAAAGAACGATCGATCGAGAGCAGTCTTCAGATAGGCCGTTCCGGAAGATCCGCCCGTTCCAGGCTTGCCGCCGATGATGCGCTGGACTGTCTTTACATGGCGGAATCGCCATTGCTGAAACCAGTCCTCGATGTCGACCAGTTCTTCCGCGAGTTCATAGAGATCGAAATATTGCTCGCTGTTGCGGTAGATCATGGTCCATAGATCGCGAATTCGCACATCGAACGGCCTGACGATGGAAAAGTCGCGTTCGAGCGCCTCGGCGGGTAGCGGCAGACCACGCCGCGCGAGCAACGCGAGCGCTTCGTCATAGATGCTTCTCTCCCGCAGCGCGCGCTCCAGGAGAGCATGCGTTTCAGGATCATGGCGATGCGCCAGCAACATCTTTGCATCCTTGGCGCCGAGCCGAAACTCGACCAGCCGATATTGGAACGACTGAAAGCCTGACGCCGGCCCCAGCACGCCGCGAAATTTCAGGTAGTCGGCGGGCGTCATCGTCGAAAGCACGTCCCACGCGTGGATCAGTTGCTCCTGAATGCGGGTGACGCGCGCCATCGCCTTGAAAGCAAAAGGAAGGTCGTCGCGCTTGATTGCCGCCATCGCAGCTTCAAGCTCATGGGAAGTGAGTTTCAGCCACAGTTCCTGCACATGATGGACGATGATGAAAAGCAGTTCGTCATGTTCGGCGGAAAGCTGCTTCTGCGCAGACAGCAAGAGCGGCAATTGCAGATAGGAGGCGTATGTCAGGCGATCCTTCAGATCGACATGCATGCCCTTTTCGACGCGGCTCTCGCTATCGCCAGACATCTATCCTCTAGCTCCAACTTCCCACGCTTGATATTTAAAGCCTAAAATAATCCGCGCAGCGTGCAAGCAAATTGCGCAAATCGGGCATGGAGGCGCCGTTGGCGCTTGATCGAAGGTATCGTCGGCGGGAATCACGGAAGCGTCCAGCCGATGACTCTGATCGCGATCAACGGAGTCTTAGTCCCCGATCCGAATCTTGGGAAATCCGGCGGCGCTCGACCTTGGCCGCCGCGTCGGCTAACGATGGTTCGGGCGCAGTGATTGGACACGTATGAAACTGGCATCTCTGGCAGATGGGCGCGACGGGCGGCTTGTGGTCGTGTCGCGCGATTTGACTCGCGCGGTCGAGGCGCGCGGCATTGCCCCGACGCTTCAGGCGGCGCTGGATGATTGGTCCAAGGCGGCGCCGCGCCTAACCGATCTGGCTCACCAGCTTGAAATCGGATCGGTGCCGTCGTTTCGGTTTCACGAGCACGAATGCGCCGCTCCGTTGCCGCGCGCCTACCAATGGCTCGATGGATCGGCCTACGTAAATCACGTAGAGCTTGCTCGCAGGGCGCGCGGCCAGCCGCTGCCCGGCAGTTTCTGGACCGATCCGCTGATGTATCAGGGTGGATCAGATTCATTCCTCGGCCCGCGTGATCCGATCCGGCTGCCAAGCGAACAAGACGGCATCGATTTCGAAGCTGAAATCGCCGTCATCACCGATGATGTTCCGATGGCGGTCGACAAGACGACGGCCCGCCAACACATCAAACTGCTGATGCTCGTTAACGACGTGTCGCTTCGGAATCTCACGCAAGCTGAACTGGCGAAGGGATTCGGATTCGTCCACGCCAAGCCTGCGACCGCCTTTTCGCCAACTGCGGTGACGCCTGACGAACTCGGGACGGCGTGGGATGGAGGCAGGCTTTCGCTGCCGATCATCTCCACGCTCAATGGTCGCATGTTCGGCAAGCCTGACGCAGGTCTTGAAATGACGTTCCAGTTCCCGCGCCTCATTGCTCACGCGGCGAAGACTCGCAATTTGAGCGCCGGCGCGATCATTGGATCAGGAACTATCTCAAACAAGAGCGGGGACAGCGGCCCCGGCGCTCCGGTGGCCGAAGGCGGGGCCGGTTATTCCTGCATCGTCGAGCAGCGCGTAGTCGAGACGCTGCGTCACGGCGAGCCTAGGACGCCCTATATGCGCTTCGGCGATACGATTCGCATTGAGATGAAGGACGCGCGCGGTCATTCGATCTTTGGAGCGATTGAGCAGACGGTGATGCACCATGAGACCTCTGCTTGATGTTCAGCGCGACCGCTGACGGCGAGGTGAGGCCATGGATCTCGCAGGCTACGTCCGGTTGATGGCGCGCAACAATGCGTGGTCGAACCATCGATTGCTGCGGGCGTGCTCATCATTGCATCCGGGCGAGTTTTTCGCCGCAAGAACGAGCTTTTTCCCGTCGCTGCAGGCGACGCTCAACCATATTTTGGCGGTCGACTGCTACTACATCGATGCTCTCGAGATGGGTGGGTTGGGGCCTTCCGCCTTTGGGGACTATCAGGCGCATGGGGATGCAGACTCTCTCCTTGTCGCCCAGTCCGCGAGCGACAAACGTTTGATTGATCTCTGCGATCGGGAGACGCAGAAGACGCTGCAGTCCGTCGTTGTCACGGATCGCGGCGACGCGGGCGCCTTCAACGAGATAAGGATCAATCTTTTCATGCATCTTTTCCTTCACCAGATCCATCATCGCGGCCAAGCCCACGCGATGCTCGCGGGCTCGAGCGTGAAGCCGCCACAAATCGACGAGTATCTGCTCGAGTTCGACCGTGAGGCGCGCGCGAAGGATTTGTCTGAGCAGGGCCTGGAAGGACCGGAAGCCTTCCGATGAGCGCGGCGACGCCGCATGCGCAGTACGCCTACCGGCGATCCCCCGATCAGGATCGAAGAGCGCCTGCCCATCATTCGGTTGTCATTGTCGGCGCCGGACCGGTCGGCTTGTCCCTCGCGATCGATCTTGCGCAGCGCGGGCGCAACGTCGTGCTGCTCGACGATTCCGACCGCATCGGCGGAGGCAGCCGGGCGATCTGCTTTGCGAGGCGCACCTTGGAGATATTCGATCGTCTCGGCGTCGGCGATCGCATGATTGAGAAGGGTGTCACGTGGGAGAAAGGCAAGGTCTTCCAGGGCGAAGAGCTTCTCTATGAATTCAATCTGTCGCCGGAAGGCGGATGCAAGCGACCGGCCTTCATCAATCTGCAGCAGTATTATGTCGAGCATTTCCTCGCTTCACGCGCCGCGGAGTTGCCGCAGATCGACGCACGATGGCGAAATCGAGTAATTGCGGTCGTCGCCGCGCCTGACCATGTTCGCCTGACGATCGAGACGCCTGACGGCGCATACGAAATGACCTCAGATTGGCTGATCGCCTGCGATGGTGCGCGGTCGACGATCCGAACGTCGCTGGGGTTGGAGTTTGCGGGGACGGCCTTCAATGACCAGTTCCTGATCGCCGACGTGAAGATGGCCGCGGATTTCCCGAGCGAGCGATGGTTCTGGTTCGATCCGCCATTTCATTCGGGCAAGTCGGCCCTGCTTCACAAGCAGCCGGACAATGTCTGGCGCATCGATCTGCAACTCGGTCCGGAGGCGAACGCCGAAGATGAAAAGCGTCCGGAAGCGGTCAGGCCGCGCATCGAGCGAATGCTCGGGCGCAATGACTTCGAGCTTGAATGGCTGTCGGTCTATCGCTTCCAGTGCCGCCGCCTGCGTCGCTTCGTCCATGAACGCGTTGTCTTTGCCGGCGACGCCGCGCATCTGGTGTCGCCCTTCGGCGCGCGCGGCGCAAATTCCGGCGTGCAGGACGCGGACAATCTGGGGTGGAAACTCGATGTGGTCTTGAGCGGCGGCGCGGGCCCGACCTTGATCGAAAGCTATGACATCGAGCGGGCCGCGGCGGCGGACGAGAACATTCGCCATTCGACATCGGCCACGGATTTCATCGCGCCGCACTCCGGCGGCGAAGCACGTTGGCGCAACGCTGCGCTCTCGCTGGCGCGCGATGTTGATTTCGCGAAGCGCTTCGTCAATTCGGGCCGGCTGTCCACCGCCTCAAGCTACAGGGAATCGCCGCTCTCGACGCCGGACGCCGAGACCTGGCCGGGCGCGCTCGGGCCGGGAGACGCGTTGCCCGATGCGCCATTGCAAAACGGAAGCGGCGAACCGGTCTGGCTGTCGGATGTCGTTGGCGCAGCGTTCTCCGAGATCTGCCTCGGCGACGCCCACCGACCGGAGATCCCTGGGGTTGAACGCATCATCCTCTGTCCGCAGGACGCCGCGGGAGCCGGCCCCCGCGACGTCGAGGGGGTGTTCGCAGCGCGCACGGGGCTCAGACCCGGCGACGTGCTGCTCGTTCGACCGGATGGGCACATCGCCGCCCGATTGAGATCGCCGTCGATGTCCGACCTGGATCAGGCGATGGGCCGCGCCCGCGGCGTCCGGTGAGGCGAATTCTTGTTCGACAAAGCGAACGGCGGTTGTATAGAGGGACCGCTATTCGCCCGTTGAAAGATGAGTTTATCCCTTGAGCAGCTCCAAAGGAAAAATGTCCTCCAAGCGCCGCCTTGCGACGGAGATGGTGCATGGAGGCGCAACCCGGTCCGAATTTGGCGAGACGTCTGAAGCCATCTTCCTCACGTCGGGCTTCGTCTATGAGCGGGCCGAAAACGCTGAGGCCCGTTTCAAAAATGAGGAACCGGGTTTCCAGTACAGTCGGTTCGGCAACCCGACCGTCGCGATGTTCGAAGAGCGCATGGCGATTCTGGAGGGCGCGCCGGCTGCGCGCGCCACGGCGACCGGCATGGCGGCGGTGTTCGCCTCTCTCATGTGCCAACTGCGGGCCGGCGATCACGTCGTTTCGGCGCGCGCCCTGTTCGGATCCTGCCGCTACATCGTCGAGGACCTGCTGCCGCGCTACGGCATTACGTCGACGCTCGTCGATGGTCGCGACATCGGCGCCTGGCGCTCGGCGGTCAGGCCCGACACCAAGCTCATGTTCTTTGAAAGCCCGTCCAACCCAACGCTTGAACTCGTGGACATTGCGGCCGTCTGCGGCCTTGCCCGCGACGTGGGAGCGCGCGTTGTCGTTGACAATGTGTTTGCGACTCCGTTCGGTCATCGCCCCATGGAATTCGGCGTCGATGTCGTCGTGTACTCGGCGACGAAGCATATTGACGGTCAGGGGCGATGCCTCGGCGGAGTGGTGCTTGGATCGGAGAAGTTCATCACGGACGAATTGCTGCCCTTCATCCGCAACACCGGGCCATCGCTGTCGCCCTTCAACGCCTGGATTCTGCTCAAGGGCCTTGAGACGTTTCCTCTGCGCGTTCAATGTCACGCGCAGAACGCCCGGCGCATCGCGGACGCGCTGGCGGACATGCCGCGCATCAGCCGCGTGATGTATCCGGGTCGCTCCGATTTCGCGCAGGCTGCGCTTGCGGCCAAGCAGATGAAGAACAAGGGCTCGCTCGTCGCCTTCGATATCGACG
Organism: Beijerinckiaceae bacterium; assembly: GCA_040509705.1. GTDB lineage: Bacteria > Pseudomonadota > Alphaproteobacteria > Rhizobiales > Beijerinckiaceae > Terrirubrum. Next base: position 2,248 of record JBEVKO010000071.1, on the reverse strand, counting down.
CAGACAAGGCTGGTACATTCAGGTTCATGAACGCGCTCCAATTGATAAAGATCTCAAACAATCTGGGCGATGCGAAATCGCTGATCACGCATCCCGCAACGACGACCCATCAGAGGTTGCCGCCGCAGGCGCGAGCCGAACTCGGCATCGCAGAAGGCACCGTCCGGTTGTCCGTGGGCCTCGAGGACGTAGAGGACGTGATCGAGGATCTCGAGCAGGCGATGAAGGCGATCTAAGAGCGTGCGCGAGGTTCGCCCTCCGCAGAAGTTGGCGCGAGAACAGCGTTTCGCCGATCCCGATGCGGCCTATCGCATGATAGTCGAGGCGCATCGCGGGTTCAGCGACGAGGAAAGCGCCGCCTTCGACGCAGCTCTCATCCTGGCGCTCGCCAATCATATCGGGGATCATGACGTGCTGGCCGAGGCGATCGCGCTGGCCCGGCGGCGGTTGCCACGTCGATCCAGCTCCTGACATCATTGCACGCGTCGAGAAGGCCGGGAGCGAGCCGCAATGTTCAGTCACGCGACGGTGGGCGCAACCGATATTGCGCGGGCGAAGGATTTCTATGCGGTTGTGCTCGCTCCGCTTGGAGTAGATCTCAAGATGGACATCAAGGGGGCGCTCGGCTTTGGCCCGGCGGATCAGAAGCGCCCGATGTTCTTCGTGTTGAAGCCGAACAATCGGCAGCCCATGTCGGTCGGCAATGGGACGATGGTCGCGTTCGCGGCGAAGGACCGACGATCCGTGGACGCCTTTCACCGGGCTGCGCTGGCCGCTGGCGGAGTGGACGCGGGAGCTCCAGGGCTCCGGCCGCACTATCACCCGAATTACTATGGGGCCTATGTCCGCGACCCAGACGGCAACAAGCTATGCGCCGTCTGCCACTTTGCGGAGTGACCCGCCGCGCGCTATTCATGGCCGCGCAACGGAGCACAAGCGATGTCGGATGGGCTGATTTGCGTCGAGAATTATTACCAGCTTGAGGCGCTGCGCCGCGTGTCGCTGGCCCTGCTGGCCCTGGCTCTCGGCGTTTTCATTCTGATGCGATTGTGGGGTCGTCGAAGGTTTGGCCCGCTTTCTCCCACGATAGTTGAGGCTTGCCACAAGGGCTATGCGTGGTCGGACATCGACCGCGTCTATGCTGCGGCAGGCCACGAAAAGCTTGCTGTCTATCGATCACGGCAGCTTCCTTTCGATCGTTTGTTTGCTTTGATCTACGGCGTCGCCGCGACGGTGACGGGCGTGTGGGTGTATGCCGACGCGTGTCGCGGCATCGGCGAACGCTGGTTTGCGCTTTCCCTGATCGCCATCGGGCTGTTCGCCATGCTGTTCGATTGGCTCGAAGGGAGCGCTCTCAGGCGCGTGACCCTCGCGTGGGAAGAAGCGACCAAGGGCGGCGACCTTCGCCAGTCGCTGGCGCTGACCGCATCGCGGCGGACGGTCACGAAGTTCTGGCTCTTCCTGATCGCCTGCCTGCAGGCGGTCTGGTTTCATGTCACCGAGCTTGCGCCCTCGTGGGAGCTTGCGCTCGCACTTGTCTGTGGGTTGGTGGCGGGAGTTTTCCTGGGCAAGCCGAATCCGGACCTGCCTGCGGCGGCGCCTCGCCGGGAACACGCCGGCGCTTCGGCGCCTCTCGGAACGCCGGCCGAATAGTACAGTACGGGCTTGCGTCGGCGCCCGGAACTCCCATCTGGATTGGCATGGAGGCCGCCATGACCGATGTCCGCCGCGCTGCAGGCGCCATTCTGTTCACGCTTGCGATGGCTGCGTCAGCCATCGCCGCCGACGAACCCGACCTGATCTTCAAAAAGTCGACGGTTTGGAAATTCCTGAGTCCGGACGACAAACTTGCAGTATACGGTATCGATGATCCCGTGGTGGAAGGCGTCGCATGTCATTTCACGCAGCCCGAACGCGGCGGCTTCAAGGGGATGGTCGGCGTCGCGGAAGAACTGTCGGACATCTCGCTGGTCTGCCAACAAGTCGGGCCGATCAAGTTCAAGGAGAAATTCGAGCAAGGCTCGGTGGTGACCCGTCAATCGCGCTCGATCCTGTTCAAGAAAATGCAGATCGTTCGCGGATGCGACGCCAAGCGCAACGTGCTTGTCTATCTCGTCTATTCGGACAAGCTCATCGAAGGCTCGCCGAAGAACTCGACCTCCTCGGTGCCGATCATGCCCTGGGGCAGTTCAGGCGACCCCCCAAAGTGCTCCGAATGGGTGACCTAATCGATTAAGTGTGGCGCCTA
>JBEVKO010000070.1:0-12483 GCA_040509705.1 Beijerinckiaceae bacterium | reverse complement strand
GCGCTGCCGATCGTCGGCTGGGCCGCGATGTACGAGGAAGCGAATCGCTCGATCTTCGGGCCGGTCGTCTTCAACTGCGCGGCGCCGGACGACGGCAACATGAACCTTCTCGCCAGGATGGGGACCGAAGCGCAGAAACAGCGGTGGTTGAAGCCGATCGTCGATGTACAGGTGAAGTCGGCCTTCGTGATGACGGAGCCGGCGCCCGGCGGCCGGCTCCGATCCCTCCATGATCATGACGAAGGCGGAGCGCCACGGGAATCGATCATGGCGCATCACCGGCAGAAAATGGTTCATCACCGGCGCCGAGGATGCGCGCCACTTCATTCTCATCGCGCGCACATCCGACGATCCCAAGCGCGGACTCACCGCCTTTCTCTTCGATCGTGATCAGCCGGGATGGGAGATCGTGCGCCGGATCGCGATCATGGGGCCGGAGGAGCATGGCGGTCATTGCGAGCTTGCCTTCGACGGCCTCGAGATCGATGACGACAATGTACTCGGCGCGCCGGGAGACGGATTCAAGCTGACGCAGATACGGCTCGGGCCGGCGCGGCTGACGCACTGCATGCGCTGGCTCGGCTTGTCGAAGCGCTGCATGGAAATCGCCATAGAGTACATCGACCGTCGCACCGGCTTCGGCGTCCGGCTCGCAGACCGCGAATCGGTTCAGATCAAGCTCGGCGAAGTCGCCGCCCGTATTCACGCAGGCAGGCTTTTGGTCATGAACGCGGCGTGGAAGCTCGATCAGGGCGATCGCGCGCGTAAGGAAGTGTCGATGGCGAAGGTCTTCGTGGCCGATACGCTCCATATGGCCGCCGACGTCGCCATCCAACTCAACGGAGCGCGCGGCTATTCGCGCGACACCATCCTTGAATGGATCTATCGCTATGCGCGGCAGGCGCGCCTCGTCGATGGCGCAAGCGAAGTGCATATGATGGTGCTGGCGAACGCCTACCGCGCCGAGCGAGACGGCTTCTGGACCTGGGGCGTCTGAAAGGCGGCGCTGTCAGCGCTGACCGCCGAATGCGTATTCGCGGCCGGGCGCGGCGGCGAAAAGACGCTTGGTATAGTCGTGCTGTGGGGCGCCATAAACTGTCGCGGTTGCGCCCTGTTCGACAATCTCGCCCTTCAGCATCACAACGATCCGGTCGCAGATCTGGGCGGCGACGCGCAGGTCATGGGTGATGAAGAGGACGGCGAGGTCGAATTTCTTCTTCACTTCATCGAGCAAGCGAAGCACCTGCGCCTGTACGGAGACGTCCAACGCGGACACGGCTTCGTCGGCGATGAGGATCTCAGGCTCCATGGCGAGGGCGCGCGCGATGCAGATGCGCTGCCTTTGTCCGCCGGAAAACTGGTGCGGATAGCGGTCCAGCGCGTCGGGCTGGAGGCCGACCAGCGACATCAGATCGCGCGCCCGTTCGATGGCGTCGCTGCGCGACAGGCCGAAATTCGTCGGGCCTTCGATAATCGCGTCGCCGATCGTGCGGCGCGGATTGAGCGAACGATAGGGGTCTTGAAACACGACCTGGATGCGCTTGCGATGATTGCGCAGCGCGGAGACCGGGAGGCGTGCGATATTGAGTTCGTCGATGAAGATATCGCCTCCGGTCGGCTCAACCAGCCTCGTCACGCAGCGCGCGACCGTCGATTTCCCCGATCCCGATTCACCGACGATGCCGAGCGTTTCTCCACGCCGGACGTGGATCGTCACGTCGTTGGCGGCTTTGACGACGCGCGGCTTGCTGAAGCTGAGCAGGCCGCCGCCGCTCGAATAGATCTTCGTCAGCGACCTGGTCGCGAGTGCGATCGGCTTCTCCGCCGGAGCCTGGCGCGTCGGCGGCGTAAGGCTCGGCACGGAACCGATCAGCATCCGCGTATAGGGCTCCTGGGGGCGGCTCAGTATCTCTTCCTTGGAGCCGGTTTCAACCACGCGCCCCTTCTGCATGACGACGACCCGGTGAGCGATCTCCGCCACGACGCCGAAGTCATGCGTGATGAACAGAACGCCGGTGTTGCGGCGCGATTGCAGGTCGCGAATGAGCTTCAGGATCTGAGCCTGCGTCGTGACGTCGAGCGCCGTGGTCGGCTCGTCGGCGATGAGCAGCGCCGGATCGAGCACGAGCGCCGAGGCGATCATGATGCGCTGACGCTGCCCGCCCGAGAGCTGGTGCGGATAGGCGTCGATCATCGACTCGATGTCCGGCAACTGCACGGCGCGCATGATGTCGAGCACGCGCGTCCGCTTCTCTCCCGCAGAAAGTTCGGTGTGGATGTCGAGCACTTCTTCGATCTGGTCGCCAACCGTGATGACCGGGTTGAGCGCCGTCATGGGCTCCTGGAAGACCATCGCCATGCGGGAGCCGCGAAGATCGCGAAGCTGCGCCGGGGTCTTGGTTGTGATTTCATCGCCCGCGAGCTTGATCGAACCGCCGGTCAGGGCCAGCTGGCCCTTCGGCAGCAATCCCATGACCGCCTGCGCCGTGACGGACTTGCCCGATCCTGATTCGCCTACGATGCAGAGGATCTCACCCGGACCGACGCTGAACGACACTCTGTCGATCGCGTTGGCGCGATCGGCGCGCAAGGGAAGCCGCACGGTCACATTGTCGAGGCTGAGGACGGGATGAGACATGTCAGACGCGCTTCGCCATTTTCGGATCGAGCGTATCACGCAGCCCGTCGCCAAGCATGTTCACGGCGAGCACGGTCAGCGCGAGAAGCGCCCCTGGGAACATGATGTTATGCGGGAACAACCTGAAGAACTGGCGCCCTTCAGCCATGATGTTCCCCCAGGTCGGCGTCGATGTCGGTATGCCGATACCGAGGAATGACAGGATTGCTTCAAGCAGGATGGCGTTGGCGCAGACGAAGGTCCCGTGAACGATGAGCGGCGCGATCGTATTCGGCAGGACATGTCGCCAGAGCAGCAGCGGCGTCGGCGTGCCCGTCGTAATGGCGGCTTCGACATAAGGCTCCTCGCGCACTGACAGCACGATGGAGCGCACGAGCCGCACGACGCGTGGTATTTCAGGTACGGTGATGGCGACAATGACCGTGAGCAGGCCGGCGCGCGACAGCGAGACGAGCGCGATCGCGAGCAGGATCGCAGGAATCGCCATCAGCCCGTCCATGAAGCGCATCACGATGGCGTCGACCAGGCGGAAATAGCCGGCGAGCAGGCCGATCAGGAGACCGATGGCGATCGACAGCGTTGCGACGCAGGCGCCGATGATGAGCGACACGCGCGCGCCATAGAGGACCCGCGAGTAGACATCCCGGCCAAGCGAGTCCGTCCCCATCAAATGCGCGAAGTTTCGCGTCGACCCGTCATCGAGGCGGATGGTGCGCTCGGCGCCTGGAAGCTTGTTGCGGAAGGCGGGATTGATTTCGACCGGATCCATGGTTCCGAGAACAGGCGCGAGAATCGCGATCAGGACCATGACAAGGACGATGGCGCCGCCGATCAGGATCGACGGGTTCTTCGCGATCAGGCTGCGCAGCGGGACCCGACGCAGTCCCGCGGCCCCAGCGAATTGGCCGACCTCCGGCGATGTCGTGACCGGCAGGCTCAATAGCGGATCCTCGGATCGAAGAATGTGTAGGTGATGTCGACGAGCATGTTGATCAGAACATAGATGAAAGAGAACAACAGGATGATGGCCTGGATCACCGGATAGTCGCGCGCCAGGACCGCATCGACCGTCAGGCGGCCGAGGCCCGGAATGGTGTAGACGCTTTCAGTCACTACGACGCCGCCGATCAGCAATGCGACGCCAAGGCCGATCACCGTCACGATCGGAACCGCCGCGTTCTTCAGCGCATGATGAAAGAGAACCTTGAGCTCGACCTGTCCCTTGGCGCGCGCGGTGCGGATATAGTCTTCCGACAGGACCTCCAGCACGCTGGTGCGCGTCATGCGCGCGATCAAAGCGATGTAAATGACGGCGAGAGTCAGCGAGGGAAGGATCAGTCGCTCAAACCAACCCCAGACGCCCTGGCCGATGCGCTGATATCCCTGGACCGGCAGCCAACCGAGCTTGATGGAGAACAGGTAGATCAAGAGGTAGCCGACGACGAACACGGGAACCGAGAAGCCGAGGACCGAGAAGCCCATCACGACGCGATCGATCCAGCTTCCCTGCTTGTAGGCGGCAAGCACGCCGAGCGGCACGGCGATGACGATGGAAATAACGATGGTCAGGAAGGCGAGAGACAATGTCGGCTCGAACCTCTCGCCGATCAGTTCGCCGATCGCCTTCTTGAAGAAGAAGCTTTCGCCGAGGTCTCCCTGGATGAGCCGGCTGCTCCAAATCACGAATTGCGACAGCATGGGCTGGTCGAGACCAAGCCTGGATCTGATCTGCGCAACTTGCTCGGTGGTGGCGTTGTCGCCCGCGATGATCGCCGCGGGATCGGCAGGCGTGAGCCGCAGCATGAGAAAGACGAACACCGCCACGAAGAGCATGACGGGAATCGTGGCGAGAAGCCTTCGCAGCACGTAGGCGATCATCGCGTCAATCCGATCCTGAACCCGTCATGTAGTGACGCTCCCGGCGTCCCTGGGGCGCGGCCGCCCGCGGCAAGCGGGCGGCCAGCGCAGAGCTATTTCAGCGAGATGTTCCAGAAGACCGGCGCAGGCGCCTTCAGCCAGCCGCTCACATTCGGTCGATGCGCGCCTGGCTGATACCACTGGCCGATATTAATGTGCGTGGTGACCTCGATGGAGCGCGCCTGGACAGCGGCGGCGATCTCCTTCTGCTTGGCCGGATCAGTCGCCCGCGCATAATCGTCGCGCAACTTCTCCATTGCCTCATCGCAGGGCCAGCCGAACGGCGCCTTGTCGCAGGACGCGTTGAGAAAGCCTGTCGAGACGGGATTGAGGATGTCGGCCGCAACCCACGACGTCAGCATCGCGTGCCAACCGCCCGCGTTCGCCGGATCCTTCTTGACGCGGCGGGCGACCACCGTCTGCCAATCCATGGACTGCATGTCGACCTTGAAGCCGGCCTTCTCCATCAGCGACTTGGCGACCGGCGCAAGATTGGTCAGCACCGCAAGGTCGGTCGAATGGAGGAGCACGATCGGCGCGCCGTCATAGCCGGCCTCTTTGAGGAGTTCCCGCGCCTTGTTGAAGTTGGAGGACATCTTGTCCTCCATCCCGCGCGACGTCTCCAGCGGCGTGCCGCAGATGAAGAGCGCCTTGCACTCCTTGTAGTAGTCCGCATTGCCGATGGTCGCGTCGAGAAAGTCTTTCTGGTTGAAGGCGTACCAGAGCGCCAGCCTTACCTTCGGATTGTCGAACGGCTTCTGCGTCGAGTTCGGCCGGAAGGTGTACTGGTTGCCCAGCGGATTCCAGTCATAGATCGTAATGCTTTTGTCGGCTTTCATGAGCGGCAGAAGGTCGTGCGTCGGCGCCTCGATCATGTCGATCTCGCCGGCGAGCAGCGCGTTGGCCGCCTGCTGATGGTCGGAAATGGCGCGCCATTCGACGCGGTCGACATTCACGACCTTTCCGCCCGCGAGTCCTGAGGCTGGCTCGCCGCGCGGCTTGTACTTGTCGAACTTGACATAGACCGTCTTGTCGCCGGGCTTCCATTCGTCCTTGGCGAAGACGAAGGGGCCCGAGCCGATGAACTCGGAGATCTGCGAGTTCGGATCAGTGTCGGCTACGCGCTTCGGCATCATGAACGGTACATTGGACGACGGCTTGCCCAGCCCGGCGAGAACCAGGCCGGTCGGCGACTTGAGCTTGATCACGAAAGTTTTTTCGTTCGTCGCCGTCATGGAGTCGACGAAGCTCATCAACTTCTGACCCATCGCATCCTTGGCGGCCCAGCGCTTGATGGACGCGAGGCAGTCTTCGGAGGTGACCGGCTTGCCGTCGTGCCAGAGGAGGCCGTCGCGGAGGGTCATGGTGTGGCTGAGCTGGTCGGCCGACACCTCATATTTGTCGACCATCTGCGGCTTGACTTCGCCATTCGCGTCGGTCGCGAAAAGCGTGTCATAGACCATGTAACCGTGGTTGCGGACTATATAGGCCGTAGTCCAGATCGGATCGAGGATCTTCAGATCCGAGTGCATCACCACCCGCAGCGTCTTGCCCTGGGCGAAGGCGCCGGTCGCAGCGAGCGTCAACATCGCCGCGCCTGCGAGCGATTTCCACGTCAGTTTCATGATCCCCATCCTCCTCGTCCGCCGCTGGTCGTCGAGCGCGGCAGAACCCGCGTCGATTAGAGAACGGGAGCTGAAAGGGTGTCAAATCCGGCGGCGCCGAATGCGCCGCCAGGAACGGGCATATTCAGGCGAAGATTCAGGCGCCGAACGCCCCGAGCCGGTCTGTCGTGACGAAGCGCAGCCTTCGACCAGCGTCCCTCATCGACATCATGTGGAATTTATTCCGCATCATTTCGCGCAGCGCCCACCGATCGAGGCCTGAGGCGCGCGACGCAAGTGTTTCCTCCGCCGCCGGCCAACTCATGTCCGCGGCGCGAAGGACGTTGAGCATCGATTCAAGATCGTTGCTGCTGAAGATCGTCAGCACCAGCTCATGCGAGAGCTTCGCGCGCTCCGCCACGATCTGAAGCGCTTCGCGCAGTTGCCTGCGCCGCAAGAGCTCCAGATAGGGCGCCTCATGGGACAAGTCGGCCGACCCCGCCTCCGGCCTATGGCTGATCGGCGCGCCTTCGGCGCCGATCGCAGAACCGTCGCCGGCGTGCGCCGCGCCGACCGCCAGGCTCGCCTTGATCGCCTGGTCGATGACCCCGGGCGGCGGCTGGTTGAAGACGATGCCCAGATGAGCGCGCAGAACGTTGGTTGCGTCGTCGATCAGGCGCGCGCGCAGCCTGTCCGGCAAGCCGAAGCGATTGGCGAGCGCATCGGCGAGCCGATGATCGGCGCCGGCCCGCCTTACGAGGATCCCTTGACCATCTTCGGAAAGCGGTGCGCGGCCGTTCGCGGCCAGCGTCTGAAGTACGTTCGCCGATCCGCGGGCGATGATCTGATCGGTCACCGGTTCGGTCAGATCCGCGCGCCGCGCGACCAAAACAATGTGTTCCTGCCCTTTCGATCCGACGACTGCGACCAGGTCGCCCGGCTGGAGCCGAAGCGAGCGCGACAGGACCGGGCCCGCTACGGTCACATCATCATGAAATGCAAGGAGACGGATGGCGCCATGCGGCGCATTCGGGATGTCCGCCAGTCTTTCCGAAAGCGCCGCCAGGGCTGGCGTCTCGAGATCGGCGATCAGCCAGCGAAGGGCGACGTCATAGAGTTCGACGCCATCCTCTCTGAGGGCCGGCGCCTGACGTTCGAATTCACGAACGAGGCGCGCAACGGCATGGCTCCGGCGATCGGAAAGATCGTCGCGTGAAATCAGGCTCAGCTCGCCCGCAAGGATGTCCGCGTAGTCCATGGCGCGTTTCCCTCGACGCCATATTCCTGTCGAAGGGTTGAAAGGAAGTGAACCGATTGCATCGAGTTTGCACTGAGCGGTTTGCCACTGCAGGCTTTCCCTCCAGTTCGCAAATCATTGATTCGTGAGAAAAACGCGCAGAAAGCAAGCGCAATTAAAGTAAACCCAAATGGCCGGCGAGACGGATTATTCACCATTTCCAACGTCAACGCGTCGGACTGGCATGCGGCGGAGGGGTAGCCGTGCGTCAGCCATTCGCCGGAGGCGCGAACCGCGCTCCTTCTGACCGCAAGGACTACTCTGCCGCTTCCTTGGTCACGCCAGCCGTATAGTTGAGAATCGGCGCCAGCCAGCGCTCCATCTCGGCAAGGCTCTTGCCCTTGCGTAGCGCATAGTCTGCGACCTGGTCGCGCTCGACCTTGGCGACGCCGAAATAGTGAGACTCCGGATGAGAGAGGTAGATTCCCGACACCGATGCGCCCGGCCACATGGCGAAGTTCTCGGTAAGATCCACGCCGATCCGCCTCGATGCGTTGAGAAGGCGAAACAATGCCTCCTTTTCGGTGTGATCGGGCTGCGCCGGATAACCGGGAGCCGGCCTTATGCCGCGATATTTCTCCGTGAGCAGGTCGTCGCCTGACAGATTCTCGTCTGCGGCGTAGCCCCAGAACTCCCTGCGCACGCGTTCATGCATGCGCTCGGCCAGGGCTTCCGCGATCCGGTCGGCGAGCGCCTTGACCATGATCGAACGATAATCGTCATTCGCCTTTTCGAAACGCTTCGCGACCCGCTCCTCGGACATCCCCGCCGTGACGACGAAAGCGCCGATGTAGTCGGGCTTTCCGCTTGCCGTCGGCGCGACGAAGTCCGAGACGCATGTATTGGGACGGCCGTCGCGCTTCACGAGCTGCTGCCGCAAGCCGTGAAATGCGGCAAGTTTCTCCGTACGGCTTTCCCCCGTGTAGAGATGGATGTCGTCGCCGACCGCGTTCGCTGGCCAGAACCCGATGACGGCCTTCGGCGTAAACCATCGCTCCGCGACGATATGATCGAGCATCTCGCGCGCATCTTCGTAAAGCTGGCGGGCTTCGGCGCCATAGGTCGCGTCCTGCAGGATCGCCGGGAAACGCCCCTTCAGTTCCCAAGTCCAGAAGAACGGCGTCCAGTCGATGTAGGGGATCAGCTCGGCGACATCGTAAGCGGAAAAGACGCGCGTGCCGAGGAAGGTCGGCTTCGGCGGCGAATAGCTCCGCCAGTCCAGCTTTAGGGAGTTGGCGCGCGCTTTTTCAATTGGAAGCCGTTGCTTGTCGAGTTCTGCGCGCGCATGCGCGTCGGCGGTCCGCGCGTATTCGGCGCGCACCGTCTCTATGTAGGACCCGCGATTGTCGTTGGAGAGAAGCGATGACACGACGCCGACGGCGCGGCTTGCGTCATTGACGTAGACCGTCTGGCCGCGGTGATAGGCCGGATGAATTTTCACAGCGGTGTGGACCCGGCTCGTCGTTGCGCCTCCGATCAGCAAGGGAATGTCGAAGCCCTCGCGCTCCATCTCGCTTGCGACATTCACCATCTCGTCGAGCGATGGCGTAATCAGTCCGGATAGGCCGATGATGTCGGCATTCTCGCGCCTCGCCGTCTCGAGGATTTTCGCCGCCGGCACCATAACCCCGAGGTCGATGACTTCGTAGTTGTTGCATTGCAGAACGACGCCGACGATATTCTTGCCGATATCATGCACGTCGCCCTTGACGGTCGCCATGACGATCTTGCCGGCCGCCGGGCGCTCGGTAAGGCCGCTTTCCTCGCGCTCCTTCTCCATGAAGGGCTCAAGATAGGCGACGGCCTGCTTCATGACGCGCGCCGACTTGACGACCTGCGGCAGAAACATCTTGCCTGAGCCGAACAGGTCGCCGACGACATTCATGCCCGCCATCAGGGGACCTTCGATGACATGAAGCGGACGCTCGGCGCTCAGTCGCGCTTCCTCCGCATCCTTCGTAATGAAGTCCGTGATGCCCGCAACGAGCGCATGTTCGATGCGTTTCTCGACCGGCCAATCGCGCCATGCGAGATCCTGGCCCTTGACAGCGCCGGAGCCATCGCCCTTGAAGCGCGGAGCGGCCTCAAGCAGGCGCTCGGTCGCGTCTTCGCGGCGATTGAATACGACGTCCTCGCACAGCTCACGCAGTTCAGGATCGATCTCGTCATAGACGGCGAGCTGGCCCGCATTGACGATGCCCATATCCATGCCGGCCTGGATAGCGTGGAAGAGAAACACCGAATGCATGGCTTCCCGCACCGGCTCATTGCCGCGGAACGAGAACGACAGGTTGCTCACGCCTCCTGAAATATGGACGAGCGGCATGCGCCGGCGGATTTCGCGCGCGGCGTCGATGAACGCAACGCCATAGCCGTTGTGCTCTTCGATTCCGGTCGCAATCGCGAAGATGTTCGGATCGAAAATGATCTCTTCCGGCGGAAAGCCCACCTTGTTGACGAGAATGTCGTAGGCGCGCGAGCAGATGTCGACCTTGCGCTCGAACGTGTCGGCCTGGCCTTTCTCGTCGAACGCCATGACCACGATCGCAGCGCCGTGGCGACGGCAGATCGTCGCATGGTCGACGAAGGCTTCTTCGCCCTCCTTCATCGAGATTGAATTGACGACCGGCTTGCCCTGGATGCACTTCAGGCCGGCTTCGATGACGTGAAACTTCGAGGAATCGACCATCACCGGCACGCGCGCGATGTCAGGCTCCGATGCGACGAGATTGAGGAATTCCACCATCGCCTTTTCGGAATCCAGCAGCCCTTCGTCCATGTTCACGTCAATGATCTGCGCGCCGCCCGCGACCTGATCGCGCGCCACGTCGAGCGCGGCGGCGTAGTCGCCGTTGGTGATCAGCTTGCGGAATTTCGCAGAGCCGGTGACGTTGGTGCGCTCTCCGACGTTCACGAAGCGGATGTCTTCCGTCAGCGTAAAAGGCTCAAGGCCTGAAAGCCGAAGGCGCGGAGCGATCTCTGGAATGAGCCTCGGCGCCTTGCCTTTGACGGCTTCGGCGATCGCGCTGATGTGTTCCGGCGTGGTGCCGCAGCAACCGCCGACAATGTTGACGAACCCGGCGTCGGCGAATTCCGCGAGCATCGCAGCGGTCGCTTCGGGGCGCTCGTCGTAAAGGCCGAATTCATTGGGAAGTCCGGCGTTCGGATAGGCGCAGACCAACGTCTCCGCAACGCGCGAGATTTCGCCGATGTGGGCGCGCATTTCGCGCGCGCCCAACGCGCAGTTGAGGCCGATCGAGAAGGGCTTCGCATGACGCAGGGAATGCCAGAAGGCCGTCGGCGTCTGGCCGGATAAGGTGCGGCCGGAAAGATCGGTGATCGTTCCCGAAATCATCAGGGGCAAACGCACGCCGCGCTCGGCGAAAATTTCCTCGATGGCGTAGATGGCGGCCTTGGCGTTGAGCGTATCGAAGATGGTTTCGACGAGAAGCAGATCGACGCCGCCATCCATCAGTCCGCGGGCCTGTTCGCCATAGGCGGCTCTGAGGTCATCGAACGAAACGGCGCGGAAGCCAGGATTGTTGACGTCCGGGGAGATCGAGGCGGTGCGGTTGGTGGGCCCAAGCGCGCCGGCGACGAAGCGCGAACGTCCATCCTCGCCCTCGACGATGACAGCCGCCTCGGAGGCGATCCTGGCGGATTCGACATTCAATTCATAGGCGAACGCCTGCATGCCATAGTCGGCCTGCGCGATCGACGTCGAAGAGAACGTGTTGGTCTCGACGATGTCTGCTCCCGCGCGGAAATAAGCGAGATGAATGTCTCGCAGCGCGTCGACCTGAGTGAGTGCAAGGAGATCGTTGTTGCCCTTGAGATCCTGGCCCCAATCCTTGAATCGCTCGCCGCGGAAGTCAGCTTCCGACAGCCTGAGATCCTGGATCTGGGTTCCCATGGCGCCGTCGAGCACAAGAATGCGCTCACGGGCGGCGGCGGTCAGAACATCAAGCGCGCGGCGAGGCTTCATCGTCTGCTCTTCAGGCCGCTACGCGCGCGGCGGAAATTTGCGCAGGGCGCAAGCCGATCAGGTGACAGATCGCGTAGACAAGATCGGCCTTGTTCATCGTGTAGAAGTGAAGATCTTCAATGCCGCGATGGATGAGATCATGCACCTGCTCGGCGCACACGGCGGCGGCGACGAGACGACGGGTTTCGGGATCGTCATCGAGGCCTTCGAAACGCTTGCTGAGCGACGCCGACACCGATGCGCCCGCTTTGCCGGCGAAATTCGAGGTCTGCCTGAAGTTCTGAACCGGAACGATTCCAGGCACGATCGGAACATCGACGCCCGCAGCCTCGCATTTGTCGAGGAAACGCCAGAAGAGATCGTTATAGAAGAAGAATTGCGTGATGGCGCGCGTCGCTCCGGCGTCAACCTTGCGCTTCAGAAGCTCGACGTCGGCGTCAAGGCTCACTGATTCAGGATGCTTTTCTGGATAGGCGGAGACGCTGATCTCGAAATCGCCGATGCGCTTGATTCCTGCGATCAGGTCAGGCGTCGACTGGTAGCCGTCGCGATGAGGCGCATAGGCCGCGCCGGCGCCGCCCGCCGGGTCGCCGCGCAGCGCGACGATGTGGCGAACGCCCGCATCCCAGTACCCCTGCACGACTTCATCGACTTCGGCGCGCGAGGCGCCAACGCAGGTCAGATGCGCCGCGGGGCGCAGCCGCGTTTCATCAATGATGCGCTTGACGGTGTTGTGCGTGCGCTCGCGCGTCGAGCCCCCGGCGCCGTATGTGACGGAGACGAATGCGGGCTGGAGCGGCTCCAGGCGTCGGATCGACGCCCACAGAGCGGTCTCCATGTCGGGGTTCTTCGGCGGAAAAAATTCGAAGGAAACGCGCGGCGTGCGCGGGGCGACACGCCCATGGGAAAGTTCGAGGCTCATTACGCGACCTCGCGTCCGGGTGCGGAAAGGGGATAGTCGGTGACGATGCGGCGATCGCGCCCGACCCACAAAGACACTGTCAGCTTGCCATCGTTGGCGCCGACGGGCGGCAGGTTGCGA
>JBEVKO010000069.1:0-3537 GCA_040509705.1 Beijerinckiaceae bacterium | reverse complement strand
GCGCGTCGTCGCGATTATCGATCGCGAAGACATAGTTGGCGCCGCGAAGTTCCTGCTTTGCAGAGTCGACGCCGTCGCGCTCTATGAGAAGCCGCTGATGGAACGCTACCCGAAGCGCCATTTCGTTCTCGGTGGAGATGCGCTCGGACATCATTGCGTCGTGCTGACGCCGGAGCCGCGGCTGGCGGAAGTAGACTAGCCGCAGATAGTGAAATTCACCGCGCCGGCGTCAGCCGCAGCACACGCCCTTGCGCGCTGTCGGTGAGGAGATAGAGAAAGCCATCCGGCCCCTGCCGCACATCCCGAATGCGCTCGCCGAGATCGCGCAACAGCCGCTCTTCGCGCAGAATCTTGTCGCCTTCGAATTCGAGCCGCGACAGGAGCTTGCTCGTAAGAGCTCCGACAAAGGCGCTTCCCTTCCAGCCGGGGAACGCTTCGCCAGAATAAAACGCCATTCCCGACGGAGCGATCGATGGGTCCCAATAGAAGATGGGCTGCTCCATTCCTTCCTTGTGCGTGCCGACGCCGATCTTCGCCCCTGAGTAGTCGACGCCATAAGTGATAACTGGCCAGCCGTAATTCTTGCCGGCTTCGGGGCGATTGATTTCATCGCCGCCGCGCGCACCATGCTCGGCCGTCCAGAGTTGGCCGGTCGCAGGATGGAGCGCCGCGCCCTGTACATTGCGATGGCCGATCGACCAGATGAATGGATTCCAGCCGTTTCCGCCAAGGCCGGGATTGCCTGGCGCGGGCTGTCCGTCGCGCGTGATTCGAATGACCTTGCCAAGCGTGTTCGCCGGGTTCTGGGCTTCTTCGCGCAATCTGAAGCGGTCGCCGACCGTAATGAAAATATTGCGCTCACGCGTGAACACGATGCGCGACCCAAAATGCATCGCGCCAGCATAGCTCGGCTCCTGCCGCCAGAGAATCGAAACATTCTCGAGCGCATCAGCGGCGGCGCTGAGACGGCCGCGGGCGAGCGCCGTATTGTTCTTTCCGTCCTCTTGCGGTTCGGAGAAGGTGAGATAGACGAACCGGTTCTGCGCGAACTCGGGATCAACGGCGACATCGAGCAGGCCGCCCTGGCTGCGTGCGTCCACGCGCGGGACGCCTTTCAGAGGCTCGGAGAGCGCGCCATCGGCCGAGACGATGCGCAAGCGGCCTGCACGCTCAGTCGCCAGCATTCGCCCGCCCGGCAAAAAAGCGAGACCCCACGGGTGCTGCAATCCGCTCGCGACCGTCTCGACCGTGAAGTTCGCCTTCTGCGAAGCAAATCGCTGCGGCGCCTGCGCTTGGACGATTCCGACCGCCAATGGCGCACAGAGGAACGAGAGCAATATCCGGTTCATCGCCTGCCTTTCATAACCCATCTCAAGCGAGACTATGTCCGAACAGACGTCAATGCTCAAAGGTTCCCGTCAATGCGCGCAGTTTCGCGCCCATGACGAGCCGGAAGAGGGCGTCAGGGAGCTGGGCTGCCGCGTAGCTGATGTATCGCGTCGATCTTCGCCTCGATTTCCGGCGTGATCTTGAAGTCGGCTGCGGACAGGATGAGCCTGAGCTGCTCGGTGGACGTTGCTCCGATTATGTTCGAGGTCAGGAACGGCCGGCTCGTCACCCAGGCGATATTGAGAACGACAGGGTCGACGCTGAGCTCGCGCGCCAGCGCCAGATAGTCTCGGATGGCGTCGTCGACCCCAGCCTTTTCATAGCGCTGCCCACGGTTGAACAGTGTCGTCCGCGCCCCCGCCGGGCGCGCGCCGTCAAGATACTTGCCCGTCAGATAGCCTTGACCGAGCGGCGAGTAGGCGAGCAAGCCAACATGTTCGCGCAGCCAGATCTCAGCAAGGGCCGTTTCATACGTGCGATTCAACATATTGTAAGCGTTCTGCACTGTCTGCATGCGCGCCAGGCCCTTGGTCTCGTGCTCGAAGATGAAGCGCATCACGCCCCAAGCGCTTTCGTTGGACACGCCGACGAAGCGAACCTTGCCTTCCTTCACCAGTTCATCCAGCGCCGCCAACTGCTCCGCGAATGGCGTCTCGTCGGAGGCTGGCTCAAATTCCTTCGTGTCGAACCGCGTTGGATTGCTGCCCCAGCAGACCGGCCGGTCGGGAGCATGAATTTGATAAAGATCGACATAGTCGGTCTGCAGGCGCTTGAGGCTGCCTTCGATCGCCTGCCGCAGCTGCTTGCTGGTGACGCGCGTGTCCGTCGGCCGATTGCGCAGCCAGCTGTTCGGCGAGCGCCCCGCAACCTTGGTCGCGAGAAAGATCTTGTCGCGACCGCTGCGGGCCTTCAGCCAGCTTCCGATGATGCGCTCGGTCGACCCTTGCGTCTCCGGCTTGGGAGGGATCGAGTAGACTTCGGCAGTGTCGAAGAATGTCGCGCCATGGTCGATCGCAAGGTCCATCTGCGCATGGCCTTCGGCCTCGGTGTTCTGCTGGCCCCATGTCATGGTTCCGAGACAGATGGCCGGGACCTTTACGCCAGTGCGGCCGAGGCGGCGAAATTCCATGACGACGACTCCAGAAAAATGCGCGGCGATGTTCGTCGCCGCGCCAATTGTATTGAGAGGCTGCTAGAGGATTTCCGCAGCGCTGGCCAGTTCCGTTAGCTCGCGTCCATCGTCGCCGTTGGCTCACTCTGCTTTGACGTTCGCTGTCTTGATGACTTCTTCCCACACCTTCATTTCGTTCGCGTGATACGGCCGGAAGGCGGCCGGATCGCGCACATTGAGCGAAAAGCCGAGCTTGGTGATGCGCTCCTTGGTGTCCGCCTTGTTGAGCGACGCGATGATCTCCTTCGACAGCCGATCGAGAATCGGCGCCGGAACCGCCGCAGGCGCGAAAAAGCCGGCCCAGGATTCCGCGTCGGCGTTGCTCACTCCGCCCTCACGCAGCGTGGGCACGTCCGGAATTTGAGCGTTGCGCTGCGGACTGCCGAGACCGAGCGCGCGAAGATCGCCCGACTGGATCTGCGCGATGACGCTCGGCAAGGTGGAATTGGCGATGTCGATGCGTCCGGCGACCATCTCCTGCGCGAGCGGCGCCGCGCCGCGGAACGGCACATGCTGCATCTTGATGCCGGTACGCACCATGAAAAGCTCGGTCGAGAGGTGCGAACCGGAGCCGACGCCGGTCGAACCGTAGTTGAGCTTGCCGGGCTCGGCCTTTGCGAGCGTGATGAATTCTTGCAGATTTTTGGCAGGCAAGTCCTTGCGCACGACGAAGGCATGCTCGAAAGCGCCGGCGCCCGCGAGAGGCGCAAAATCCTTGACCGCGTCGTAGCCCGGCTCCTTCAGGAGGAACATGTTGTTCCCGTGCGTCTGGTTGTTGCCGAACGTGATCGTGTGCCCGTCGGGCTCCGAGCGCGCGACGGCGCGGGTGCCGGCTGCCCCCGAAGCTCCGGCCATATTCTCGACGATGACGTTCTGCCCGAGCGACGCCGAGAGATCCTGCGCCACGAAACGCGCGATGGCGTCGGTCGGTCCGCCGGCCGGATAGGCGACGACCATCTTCACGACCCGCGAGGGAA
>JBEVKO010000068.1:0-8096 GCA_040509705.1 Beijerinckiaceae bacterium | reverse complement strand
TGACCGGCGCCGCTTGATGCAAGCGCGCTCGCAAGTTTCGCCGTCGCGTCGTCGCCGGGAACCGAAACAAGGATGGAAAGGCCCTGGGCGTCGCCGGCGCTGCCGTCGAGCGAGCCGCCCAGATCGGCGATCGCCGCTGCAATCGCGGGTCGCCAGCGTTCGAGCCGGACGGAGAAAACGATGACTTCGCGGATCGTCGCCTCGCCAAGAGGCTTGGCGATGACGAACACCGGCGTGCCGGCGGGATGATCCGGACGTTCGATGAAGGGCAGCCGGGCGATGATCTTCGGCCGTCCCGCGCCCTCGAGCGCCCGCCACCAGGGCGACCCGCCCGATGTTGCGGCGGCCCTGAAGACGCCGAGGTCGCCAGCCGAGTTGGCGACCTCCTCGATGACGGCCTCCGGGCCGAAATGCTGCCGGACTGGCACCGTGAAGCCGAAGTGGAAGCGCGCGGAGTCGCGCATCGCGGCATCGCCCCCGGCGACGTCGGCATGCACGGCGTAGGGCGCTTGCACATAAGTGAAGGTGCTGATGATGATCCGCCAGATGCTCTCCACGGTGTCGAGCGGCAGGATGCCGCCATGACGCGCCGCAAGGCGGCGCATCATGTCGGCTTCGCGACCGGGTCTGAAGGCCGAGCCTGAGGCGGCGGTTCCCTTGCTCCGGATCAGTTCGCCGATAATTTCGCCGCGCTCCATCAGCAGGTTGTGCATGGCCTCGTCGATGCGGTCGATCTCGCGCCGAAGCTCGACAAGCGGGCGCGCGGAGGGTGGTGAGTGTGCGGAAAGGGCCATGGAAGGGTTCGAAACGCGGCCCTTCATAGGCACGGTGCGATGGGAACGCAAAGCGTGGGCGGCGTTCCGCCCAATTACCGGACGACCGTCCGTTCCAAAGGAAAAATGTTCGACAAATCGAACATTTCAGGTATAGGCGTTTCGATTGAAGGCGGGAAGCGCACCAACTCATGTCTGTCGCGAGCTCAATCGGCCCGTCCGCCCGCTCAGAAGCCGACGAACCCTCGAGCCTGTTGCTGCGGCTTGGGCCGACCCAGCCGCTGCGGATGGATTCGGGGGCGGTGATCGACGGGTTGCAGATCGCCTACCAGACGTATGGCACGCCCAACGCGGCGAAATCGAACGCCATCCTCGTCTGCCATGCGCTTACTGCGGACCAGCATCTGGCGAATGTCCATCCCGTCACCGGCAAGTCCGGCTGGTGGGAAACGATGGTGGGCAAGGGGAAGCCGATCGACACGGATCGCTTCTTTGTCATCTGCTCGAACGTCGTCGGCGCCTGTATGGGGACCACCGGCCCGGCGAGCCTCAGCCCGGCGACCGGGAGACCCTACGCCCTCGACTTTCCGGTGGTGACGATCCGCGACATGGTCCGCGCGCAGGCGCTGCTCATTGATCACCTCGGCGTCGACCAATTGCTGTGCGTGCTCGGCGGATCGATGGGAGGAATGCAGGTCCTGCAATGGGCTGCGAGTTTTCCGACCCGCGTCTTTTCCGCCATGCCTATCGCCACCGGGGCGCGGCATTCGGCGCAGAACATCGCGTTCGGCGAAGTCGGGCGGCAGGCGGTGTTGGCCGATCCGGACTGGCGCGAAGGGCGCTATCTCGAGCAGGGCGTCAGCCCGTCGAAGGGGCTCGGCGTCGCGCGCATGGCGGCGCACATCACCTATCTTTCCGAAGCGGCCCTGCATCGCAAATTCGGACGCAACCTCCAGGACCGCGCCGCCCCGACCTTTTCCTTCGACGCGGATTTCCAGGTCGAGAGCTATCTTCGCTATCAGGGCCTGACCTTCGTCGAGCGCTTCGACGCCAACTCCTACCTCTATCTAACGCGCGCGATGGATTATTTTGATCTCGCGGAAGACTATGGCGGCTCCCTCGCCGCCGCCTTCAAGGGAACGAAGACGCGCTTCTGCATCGTCTCCTTCACGTCCGACTGGCTGTTTCCGACAAGCGATTCACGCGCTATCGTGCATGCGCTCAACGCCGCGGCGGCCTCCGTCTCTTTCGTGGAGATCGACAGCGACAAGGGCCACGACGCGTTTCTGCTCGAAGAGCCGGAGATGTTCGCGACATCGCGGGGCTTCATCAACGCCGCGGCCAAAGCGCGGGGAATTCCGTGAGCGTCGTGGTTGAAGCTTCGCCGCAGAGCGGAGCGCGGATCGATCTTCTGATGATCGCCAACATGGTGGACGCCGGCGCGCGCGTGCTCGACGTCGGTTGTGGCGAGGGGCTGCTGCTCGAGATGCTGCGCGACGCAAAGGACTGCGATGCGCGCGGCATCGAACTGTCACGCGCGGGCGTCAGCCGCGGCGTGGCGCGCGGGCTCGCCATCATCCAGGGCGATGCTGACGCCGATCTCGCGGACTATCCGGACGACAGTTTCGACTATGTCATCCTGTCGCAGACGATTCAGGCGACGCGCAATCCGCGCAAGGTGCTGGAGCACATGCTGCGCGTCGGCCATCGCGCCATCGTGTCCTTTCCTAATTTCGGCCACTGGCGCATTCGCTGTCAGCTGCTCTTCAAGGGCCGAATGCCCGTCACCAACAATCTTCCGGACAGCTGGTACGACACGCCAAACATCCATTTCTGCACGATCCGCGACTTTGTCGCGCTCTGCAACGACACCGGCGCGGTCACGGAGCGCGCCATGGCCCTCAATGCGTGGGGACGCCCGGCGCCGGTCAATGCGCCCTGGTGGTTCTGGAACATGTTCGGCGAGCAGGCGGTGTTCGTTCTGAGGCGCGGCTGAGGCGCGTCGTCACTTTGTCTGCGCCTCATAGACGAACATCGTCGACTTGTCGTCGTCAGGCATGAAATAAGCGCGCACGCCGTTCTGCGTCGGCTCGACCCAGAAGGGGTTCTGCGTCATGGGGAGACCCGATGGCGACCACAATTCGATCGGAACCTGCCAGACCGGGCTGTTGGTTTTGAGATTGACGATCTCCAGCCCGCCGAGACGGAAGGGCTGGGCGTCGGGCGAGGTGCGATAGTTGTTGAGACCCGAGCACAGCATTTTCGAGCCGCCGATATAGTGGCAGTCCTGATAATCGATGTACTGCGCCGGATTCATCACGCGCAAATCCGCTGGCGCGACATTGGCGTTCTTCGGCTTTCCCTCAGCATCGAGCGGCCACGCGTAGAATCGTCGCGAACCCCAGCTCACGCCATGCAGCGATTTGTCCTCGAGATTGTGGACAAGGCCGCCGACATGGTCGTTGAAGCGGAACATTTCCTCAGCCTTCATCGATTGCGGGTCGACGCGATAGATGATGGTGCGGCTGTTCGGCCGATACTCAGCCACCGGAACCCAGATGTGCTTGCCGTCAAAGTCGATGCCGCCGGGATGATACATCGGGCCTTCGCCAAGCATGACGGCCGCAACCTGCTTGCCGGTCTTGTCGACCTTGAAAAGATAGCCGACGCCTTCGCCGGTATCGCGATCATATCCGTCCTGCAGCTGCGGGTAGCGCTTGGTCGGCGTGCGGATATCAACCGATGAAATGAAGAAATCATCGCCGATCTTTACCATTCCCTGCGGGTGAAAGGTCCGGAACTGCATCGGGACGGCCGCGGTCTGGGTCCATTGCGTTCCGCGGGTCAGCATCGGAACGCGCTCCGCGAGCCCAGGATCGGCGGCGCGAGCGGGCTGGGCGAAGATGGCGATGGCGGCCGCGAGCAGGACGCGCTTGTTCATGACCTCTCTCCCCTCATTTTCTTTGGCCTTGGCGGCGATGATCTGACCGGAGGCGTGCCACGCCGGTGTGACCAAAGCGTGATGAGCGCCGCTTGTTCCAATTCAGGCTGGAAACTCCTGCGTTCCGGCTGATCGCAATGGCTAGGATTTCGCCTTCCTATCTTCGTTCAGGGGATGAAGGTCGCGCACCATCGCCTTCGTCCGCTCGTCGAGAATATGCGTGTAGATCTGGGTCGTCGAAATATCCGCATGTCCGAGAAGCTCCTGCACGACCCGGAGATCGGCGCCGTTGTGGAGAAGGTGGCTGGCGAAGGCGTGCCGAAGGACGTGCGGACTGATCCTGTCGGCGCGCAGGCCGGCGGCGCCGGCGAGCGCCTTCAGGTCGCGGGCGAAGACCTGGCGAGGCAGATGGCCCGAGGCGCTGTCCGCAGGGAACAAGTGCTTGCCCTTGGCCTGGCCAACATCGCGGAGCGCCTCGCAGTACCGCTTCGTCGCCTCACGGGCGGCGGCGTTGATGGGGACCAGGCGCTCCTTGCCCCCTTTTCCACGCACCAGGACGAGCGGCTCCTGCGACGTTGCGGCCGACATGGGCAGCGAAACCAATTCGGACACGCGCAGTCCGGTCGCGTAAAGCAATTCGAGCAGGCAAAGGAACCGCGCCCGTCGCATGCGCTCGCCTGGCGAAAGGTCCGGCGCCTGCGCCTGCTCGGCCGCCAGCGCAAGGAGCCTGGCGACGTCGCCAGCCTCCATGTCTTTCGGAAGGCGCCGACCCTGCTTCGGGGTCTCGATCGCCGCTGAGGGGTCGTCCCCGCGCAATTGCTCGGCGTAAAGAAACCGATGCAGCTGCCGGATGGCGGAGAGACGCCGCGCGGAAGATGAAGCCTTCAGCTTTGCGATTGCCAGACGGTCGAGGTAGCGCCGTATGCCGGCCGCGCCGACCGCCGCAATCGACTCGCCGCCATCGGCCAGAAACTCGGTGTAGTCCTGAAGGTCGCGGCGATAGGCGACGATCGTGTTCGCCGCTGCGCCACGCTCGGCCGACAGCATCGCAAGGAACCGGTCGATCAGGCGCTGGTCGGGTGCTGCAAGGGCCATGATGCAAGTTTCAGCGCCGGCGCCGCCGAGCTCCCCGCGAGATTCGCGACTCTGACGCTTGTCGCAGCGCGCCGCGTCTTCGAACATGCCGAGGCGTCCGGGGCAAGCGAATCCGGAGGGTGCGCTTCCTGTCGCGCCGCGATCCATGTAAGGGCTTGGCCATGAACCAGTCCGTCGCAACCGCCACCGCGAGGCCTCCGGACGTCCGTCCGGCGCGCATTCGCCGCGCGCTCGGCGAACGCTCCATTGTACTTGTCGGCATGATGGGGGCGGGCAAAACGTCGGTTGGGAAGCGGCTCGCCGCCCGGCTCGATCTGCCCTTCGTCGACGCCGATGCGGAGATCGAGCGCGCCGCGGGCATGACCGTTCCGGAAATTTTTGCGCGACACGGAGAGGCCCATTTTCGCGACGGAGAGCGCCGGGTGATCGCACGCCTGCTCGGAGACGGCGCGATCGTCCTTGCGACCGGGGGCGGCGCGTTCATGAATGCGGAAACGCGCGCCCACATTGCGCGCCACGCTGTCTCGCTATGGCTGACGGCGGAATTCGACGTATTGATCAAACGCGTCCGCCGCCGCACAAACAGGCCCCTGCTCCAGACCAAGGATCCGGAAGCGACCTTGCGCAAGCTGATCGCCGAACGGCATCCGGTTTACGCGCTGGCGGATGTGACGATCTCATCGCGCGACGTCGCTCACGACACCATTGTGGATGAGGCGCTGGCCGCCATCGACGCATTCTTTGCGCGCAGCGGCGGAACCGACCAGGCGCGAGCCTGACCCATGGCGAAAAACACCATCGTTCCCGTCGCGCTTGGCGACCGTTCCTATGACATCATCATCGGGCGCGGCGCTTTGTCCGCGCTGGCGGACCGATGGCCGACGCTGAACACCGGCAAGCGCGCGGCGATCGTCACCGACGCGCATGTCAACGCGCACTATGGCGCATCAGTCGAGGCGACGCTCGGCGGGCTCGGCGTTGCAGCGACGATCATCGAGATTCCGCCGGGCGAGGCGTCAAAAAGCTATGCGCTGCTGCAGACGGTTTGCGACGGCGTCCTCGCAGCCCGCATCGAGCGCAACGACATGGTGATCGCGCTGGGCGGCGGGGTCGTCGGCGATCTCGCGGGCTTCGCCGCCGCCGTCGTGCGCCGCGGGCTGCGCTTCGTGCAGATTCCAACCACATTGCTGGCGCAGGTCGATTCGTCGGTTGGCGGCAAGACCGGAATTAATTCTGCGCACGGCAAGAACCAGGTCGGCGCGTTCCACCAGCCGTCGCTCGTGATCGCCGACACCGCGCTGTTGGACACGTTGCCGGCGCGCGAGTTTCGCGCAGGATATGCGGAGGTTCTGAAATACGCGCTGATCGATGACCGCTCCTTCTTTGACTGGCTGGAGACGCGCGCCGACAGGATTTTCGCCGGAGGGCCGGAACGCGATCACGCCGTCGCCGTGAGCTGTCGCTCCAAGGCGGCGATCGTGGCGCGGGACGAGCGCGAGACCGGCGACCGCGCCCTGCTCAATCTCGGGCATACGTTCGCCCATGCGCTCGAGCGTGCGACCAACTATGACGGCCGCCGCCTCGTGCATGGCGAAGCCGTCGCGATCGGGCTTTCGCTCGCCTTCCGCTTTTCTGTCGAACTTGGCCTTGCGAGCGGCCAGGATTCGATGCGGGTTGATCGGCACTTGCGCGGCATCGGGTTGCCGACGCGCATCGGCGACATCAACGGCGCAGTCGGCGATCCGGATTCGCTTCTCGATGCGATGCGGCAAGACAAGAAAGTGTCCGACGGCCGGCTGACCTTCATCCTCATGCGCGGCATCGGCGAGAGCTTCATCGCCCGCGATGTTGCGGCGGCGAACGTCCGTCGGTTCCTCGCGGCCGAAATGGCGCATGCCTGAGCCAGCGCGCATTCATGAGCGACGCCGTTGACATGACCTGGCTCGCAGCGACGACCGTGGCGTCGGGCCTGTTCGCCGCCGCTTTTCTTTCGGCCAGCGAAACCGCGATGACGGCCGCCTCGCGCACGCGGCTCCTGTCGATTGAACTGGGCGGCGATGCGCGCGCCTCCGTCGTCCTGCGCCTGCTCGAGAACAAGGAGCGACTGATCGGCGGCCTGATGATCGCCCGCATTCTCGTCAATGCGGCGAACATATCCTTCGTCAGCTGGCTCTTCGTGTCGCGCCACGGACCCGTCGGCATTCTCTACGCCATGCTGATGATGACGGCGCTCATCGCGCTGTTCGGCGAGATGATCCCGAAGATGCTCGCGATCGCCCGCCCGCATCTCGTATCGATCGTCTCGAGCCGGGTTGCAGCCGCGATCGTCGCGGCCTCGACGCCGCTGTTCGTCGCGGTGCAGGGGATCGCGCGGCGCCTTCTTCGCATGGCGGGGGTCCGCGTCCGCAAGAGCATGCCGGTGCTCAGCGCTCACGAAGAACTTACCGGCGCGGTCGATCTCGTCAGTCGCGAAAGCGGTCCCGCGAAGTCGGACCGCGACATGATAAGCGGCCTGCTCGACCTGAAGGACCTCGTCGTCTCCGATGTCATGGTCCACCGGACGCGCATGCAGTCGCTCGACGCGGACCAGCCGGCGGAGATGATCGTGAGCGAGGTGCTCGCGTCGCCCTATACGCGTATGCCGCTGTGGCGGGAAAGCCCCGAAAATATCGTCGGCCTGATCCACGCCAAGGATATGCTTCGCGCCATGGAGGCGGCGGGCGGAGATCCTTCCCGGATCGATCTGAAGAGCATCATGCTGCCGCCGTGGTTTGTTCCCGACACGACAGCGCTGCCTGACCAGCTCCGCGCGTTTTTGCAGCGCAAGTCGCACTTCGCCTTCGCAATCGACGAGTATGGCGTTGTGATGGGAATGGTGACCCTGGAAGACGTGATCGAGGAGATCGTCGGCGATATCAAAGACGAGCACGACGCGCCGTCCGGCATGCGCACGCAGGCCGACGGCGGCGTCATCGTCGAAGGCACGACGCCGATCCGCGATATCAACCGCGCGATGAACTGGACTCTGCCGGACGATGCGACGACGATCGCGGGTCTCGTCATCAACGAGGCGCGCGTTATTCCCGATGCGCGCCAGACCTTCACCTTTCACGGCTATCGGTTCACCGTGCTGCGCATGCAGCGCAACCGCATCGCGGCCCTGCGCATCTCACCCCTGCAACCGCCCGAAGCCCAACTGCGCTGACGCAGGTCAGGCGTCGGCGACATTCTGCGCCAGTGCGCCTGCCCGCTGATCGTCCGGCGCGGACGGGGTCGCAAGATATTGC
>JBEVKO010000067.1:0-3902 GCA_040509705.1 Beijerinckiaceae bacterium | reverse complement strand
AGACGCGTCGGGCCGCCGAGCTCGCCCGACAGGCCGGAACCGTGCGCGAGCTGCTTCAAAAGATCGAGAGCGATATGCAGACTTTCACGCGACAGGCGGAGGAGACGCGCCGTCAGGACGAGGCGCGGGCCCGCGAGGCGCAAGGGCGTCTGGCCTCGCTCGCCATGCGCGATCCGGCGCGGCTGTCGCCCAAGCTCGCCTTCGCAGACGCGCGCGGAGCGCTGCAAATGCCCGTCGAGGGCGCGCTGCTGCGCGGCTTCGGCGCCGCCGACGACTCCGGCGCGCCGGCCCGCGGCCAGTCGATCGACTCGCGTCCCGGCAGCATCGTCACCGCGCCCGCCGACGGCTGGGTGGCCTTCGCCGGGCCGTTCAGATCCTTCGGCAGACTCTTGATCGTCAACGCCGGCGGCGGCTACGATATAGTCCTTGCCGGCATGGAGAGAACTACGGTCGAAGCCGGCCAGTTCGTCCTGGCTGGCGAGCCGGTCGCAGTCATGGGATCCGGCGATGGCGCGGCTCCTGCATCGGAAGGCAGGCAGCCCGTTCTTTATATTGAGTTCCGTAAGGACGGAGCATCCATTGACCCGAGCCCGTGGTGGGCGAGGTCCGACAACGGGAAGGTTCGCGGATAATGCGCAAGATCGCCCTACTCATGGCCGGCGCGGCTCTCGGGGCCGGCGTCGTCACGCTCGGGACGCAGACCAGATTGCTCTCGGGCACGAGCGCAGTTGCGGCCTCCTCGGAGACCTATCGCCAGCTTTCGCTGTTCGGCGACGTCTTCGAGCGCATCCGTTCGGACTATGTCGAGAAGCCCGACGAGGCGAAGCTGATCGAGGCGGCCATCAACGGCATGCTGACGTCGCTCGATCCGCATTCGAGCTTCCTCGACACCAAGGCTCATCGCGACATGCAGCAGTCGACGCAGGGCAAGTTCGGCGGACTTGGTATCGAAGTCACCATGGAGGAAGGCCTGATCAAGGTCGTGTCGCCGATCGACGACACGCCTGCAGCCAAGGCCGGGCTCCTTGACAACGACATCAACAGCCAAATCAATGGCGAGCAGGTGCAGGGCCTTTCGCTCAACCAGGCCGTCGAGAAGATGCGCGGCCCGGTCGATACCGAAGTCGCCCTCCGGATCCTGCGTCAGGGCCGCAAGGATCCGATCGAGGTCAAGCTGAAGCGCGCCACGATCACCATCCAGGCGGTGCGCACGCGCATTGACGATGATGTCGGCGTGGTCCGCGTCACCACTTTCAACGAGCAGACCTTCGATGGCGTCCGGCGCGGGATCGAGAAGATTCTCGCCGAGGTCCCTGGGGACAAGCTGAAGGGCGTCGTCCTCGATATGCGCAACAATCCCGGCGGCCTGTTCGACCAGTCCGTGTCGGTGTCCGATGCGTTCCTGGAGCGCGGCGAGATCGTTTCGACGCGCGGCCGCAACGCCGATGAGACGCAGCGCTTCAACGCCAAGGCGGGCGACCTGACGAAAGGCAAGCCGCTGGTCGTGCTCATCAACGGCGGCTCGGCGTCGGCGTCTGAAATCGTCGCGGGCGCGCTGCAGGACCACAAGCGGGCGACGATCGTCGGCACGCGCTCCTTCGGCAAGGGATCAGTGCAAACGATCATTCCTATCGGCGCTTCAGGAGCCGTGCGCCTTACGACTGCGCGCTATTACACGCCGTCCGGCCGCTCGATCCAGGCGAAGGGCATCGCGCCCGACATCATCATCCAGCCGGATGTGCCGGACGAGTTCAAGGGCAAAGACGAGACGCGCGGCGAATCGAGCCTGCGCGGCCATCTGCAGAACAACCAGGGCGAAGAAAAGTCCGGCTCTTCCGCCTATGTTCCGCCGGATCCGACGAAGGACAAGCAACTGATCTACGCGCTCGATCTTCTGCGCGGCAAGGTCGAGAAGCCGGTGGCGCCGAAGGCCGAGGCGCAGAAGCCGAACTAATCAGCTTAGACGCTGCGATCCGGACGCCGCCTTGCGCAAGCGAGGCGGCGTTTTTCTTGGAAAGAATTGCGCGAGCCGGGACGGCGACGCGCTAAGCACGACTTGGCGTCTTCAAGTCACCTTGCCGCATCAGCCGCGTCGCGGAGGCTTTTCGCCTGCGCTTTTCCGCGGTCGAAATCGGCGCGACGTCGCGCGATCTCCTCCGGCGAGAGAAGCGCAATGTTGCTGTAGTCGCGCTTCCATGAATGGTCATCGCTCCATCGCAACGGCGACTGCGCCGTCGTGCGAGACGTCGGCGCGCCCTCGAGCAACTTCAGCGCAAGCTCGAGCGTGAGACGCTGCGACGCCCTATCGTGCGGCCGACCCGCGCTGTTGCCGAGAGGGAAGTCCGTGAACAGAAATCGCGGAACGCCGCAGAACTCGACGATGTCCTTGGCGCAACCCATGATCACCGTCGAGACGCCATTCTCTTCAAGCAGGCGAGCGATCAGACCGACAGTCTGGTGACAAACCGGACAATTCGGAACGAGGATCGCGGCGTCCGCCTGGTCTTCCCTGCAGCGCGCCACGATCTCGGTCCCGTCGATGTCAATAGTTGCGCGCTGGCTGCGGTTTGTCGGCGCGCCGTGGAAACGCGGGGCGACATCGTAGATGCTTCCCTCGCTTGCGAATTCCCGTAGCAGCGTCAGCGGAAAATAGGCGCCGATGTCTTCCGCAGTGGTGTGCTTGCGGTCGATGGCGACGTGCGAAATCCGCACATCGTGATCGCGACGGGAGTCGCCGGAATAGACGCAGTAGAATTTCGCCGCCGCGTTATAGGGAGCGCCCGGTCCCTGATCGCCCTT
This sequence comes from Beijerinckiaceae bacterium, assembly GCA_040509705.1. Taxonomy (GTDB): domain Bacteria; phylum Pseudomonadota; class Alphaproteobacteria; order Rhizobiales; family Beijerinckiaceae; genus Terrirubrum. The sequence continues at coordinate 1,103 of JBEVKO010000067.1, read as the reverse complement.
GCCCGGCTGAAAGGGAGCCGCAGTGGTGACGAGCGCAATGCGAGATTTCGCGAGCGGCTTGCGCAGGGGCTGGAACGGAGCGCCGGCAAAATGCGCCCACTCGTAAGGCGTTCCGTAGCCGAGCCCCACATAGTAGTCGCGGGTTCTCTGCATGTAAGGGATCGGGACATCATCAGGCGCTGCGGGGCGTCGCTCCTCGCCTAGCGCAACGTCTCTTCCCTCCACGCTGCTTCGTTCCATTCTGCACCAGTTGTTGGGGCCGCCGATCGCCTCGACCGCGCTGAAATCGAACAGGGATTAACCGCCTGTTTACCATAACCGGTTGGATTGGAGGCGGCGACGTCAATGGCGCGCGCCGGCGGTCGATTCGCCGTCGAATGGGGTCTGGGGTAATCAATTTCTCGCCGTGACTGGATACGCGACCGATGACCTGACAAGGCCGCTCGGCCAGGCGCGGCGCGCTCCCGTCGTTCGCGCGACGCTGTCGGCGCGGACGACTTTCAGCCTGCTCACGGGCGTGATGTCGGTCATTCTGGCGGCCCAGATCTGGCGTGGACAGCGCCCGGACGAAAGCGGCGCGTCGACGATCAAGCGCCGCGCGGAAGGCAATCCCGCCGAATCCGCCCAGTCGGCTGCGTCGCGCGCAACGACGGCTGCGCCTGAGGGCGACAGGCCGCGCATGTCGGCGCAGGAGATGGAGAATGCTGCGGGCGTCACCGTCGTCAGGGGAGGCGGCTCCGGCGCTCCGGAATCCGTGGTCATTCAGGTCCAACCGGAGAGATCGTCCGCTCCGCCGCCGGACCGCAAGCTTCTCGAGCGGTCCCGCCACGGCTCCCTTCCGAGGATCGGCGCGGACGGGACGCGTCCGTCACTGATCTACGCCCGCCCGGCGCCCGCCGACATCACCGGCAAGCCCCGCATCGCCATCCTCGTCGGCGGTCTCGGGGTCAGCCAGTCGGCGACGTCCGACGCGATCGCGAAGCTGCCGGAAGCTGTTTCTCTGGCGTTTGCTCCGTATGGCGGCGATCTCGAACGCCTGACCCAGCGCGCGCGCGGCGAAGGACACGAAATCTTCCTGCAGGCGCCGATGGAGCCGTTCGACT
>JBEVKO010000066.1:0-10702 GCA_040509705.1 Beijerinckiaceae bacterium | reverse complement strand
GTGAATCGTGCAGGCTAGATCAGGTGACGCGCGCGATGCAGGGGGCAGGGGATAAAAGGCTGTGGGCTTTAGGGGGCCTGCACCCCGCGCGGCGCCATGCGCGGGGAATTTTTGCCAATCCACGAGAATCGGCATACAATTTTTGCGAGCCAAAATCCAAGCGAGACGGTATGTTGCCCCAGGCGTTGCCCCAGTCAAAGTGGAGCAGTCTGCTTCCCCCTGAAACTACTGGCTAAATAATTGAATTAATTGGCGCGCCCGAAAGGATTCGAACCTCCGACCCCCAGATTCGTAGTCTGGTGCTCTATCCAGCTGAGCTACGGGCGCCCGCGCCTGTCCGGCGAGGCGGCCTGATACCTGCTCGCCCCCCGGCTGACAACCCCGCGCGGCGTGTGGCGGCAGTCGCGCGAAGCCCGCCCTTGAGTAGAGGGCGGGGGAGCGCCCATAATCCCCTCCCGGCGCCGCTGCGGGAACCCGCGCGATGCGCGGGACGTTGGGGACGGGCCGCGATCCAGCGGCGGCAAGGACAGATGATGCGTCGCCAGGGCCTCATGCTCGCCGGCCTCCTGCTCATGATCGCCGCCGCGGCGATGGCCTTTGCGTGGCTGTCGAAACCGGCTCACCTGAGGCTTGCGGTCGGGCCGATCGGATCGGAGGATGTCCGGCTTGCCGCGGGACTCGTTCAGGCCGCGCAGCGGGAGAAGGGGCCGATCCGCCTTAGGCTCGCTCTCGTCGATGACCCGCGCGGCGCCGCCAGGGCGCTCGACGAGGGAAAGGTCGATCTCGCCGTCGTGCGGAGCGATGCGGCCATGCCGGAAGAGGGCCTCACCTCGCTCGTTCTGCGACGGAGCCATTCAATCCTCATTGTGAAGGCGGACCGCGGGTTCGAGCGGATCGCGGACCTCAAGGGCAAGACGATCGCGGCGCCCCGCGACCAGCCCGACGACCTGAAACTCTTGCGGACTATCCTCGACCATTATGAGTTTTCGCCGGACGCCGCGACGATCCTTCCGCTGCCGCCCAACGAATTCGCCGCGGCTCTCCGCGAGGGGCGCGCCGACGCCGTCTTCCTCGTCGGTTCACCGTCGAGCCGACGCCTCTCGAAATTGATCGGCAGCCTCACGCGCGCTGTCGGCGGCGCAGGCGTCAGCTTCGTTCCGGTGCGGGAGTCCCAGGCGATTGCTGCGCTCAATCGCGCGCTCGAGTCTTCTGAATTGATAAGCGGCGCCTTTGGCGGCGAGCCGCCGCGGCCGTCGGCAGCCGTTCCGACTCTGTCGGTTACGACGCGCCTCATGGCGCATCGCACACTGGCCGACGACACGGTTGGCGAACTCGTCAAGTTCGTCCTCAATGCGCGCCAGCCGCTGTCGGCGGAGATCGGGTCGGCGCAGGCGATCGAAACGCCGTCGACGGAGAAGGACGCCGCGTTGCCGACGCATCCCGGCGCCGCCGCCTATATCGACGGCGAGCAGGAGACCTTTTTCGAAAGATATGGCGACTGGTTCTATCTCGGCGTGATGGCGCTCTCGATCGTTGGATCGGCGGCCGCCGCGTTCGTCAGCCGCATGCGCTCGACGCGTCGCGATCGTGCGATGGAAGGTCTGCGGCGCCTGTTGAAGATCCTGCACGAGGCGCGAACGGCCGGAGATGCGGCGCAGCTCCACGCCCTCGAATCCGAGATCGATGCGATTCTCTCCGACATGCTGATTCGCGCCGCGGACGATGAGCTCGATACAGCGGCGCTCTCGGCGACGCGGATCGCAGTGGATCAGGCGATGCGCGCCATCGCCGAGCGGCGCGATGCGCTGGACCGCGCGCCGGCCGAACAAGAGGTCGCGCCGCCGCAGCGATTGCGATTGTAAGGCAACCTCAGCAGCGCCGCCCGGCGAACGCGAGCACCTTTGCTGCAGGACGCTCCGATTCATCGGCGGGCAGGCCGGCGATGCGCAGCCCGTCGAGATAGCGCTCGAGATCGCGCGGCGCGAGATTGTGAATCGCGTCGCGCACCGCCGAAAGCGTGAGCCGCGGATTTTCGGCCAGAAGCCGCCCAGCCGCTGCGCGCGCCGCCGGAAGGTCGCCGGCATGCGCCGCCGACGTGGCGAGCAGGCGATTGACCCACACCATGCCGGGCCGATGATCGAGCGAGCGCTCCGCGAACTCGCGCGCTTCGGAATAATTCGCGAGCAGGAAATGCGCGATGCCGATGCCGGCGAAGATGTTGAACCTCATCGGATCGAACGGGCTCAGCGCGAGCGCGCGTTCGAAGCAGCGCAATCCCTTGCACGGATCGCCGGCGTAGGCGTGCGCGTAGCCCGCGCGCAGCCAGGCCCATGCAAGATGGGGATCGCGCGCCAGCGCCCGATCGATGAACGCCAGCGCCCGCGCCTGATCGACTTCAAGGATCGTGTGCGTCGCGCCGATCGCAGTCATCGCCAGCGCATCGTCTGATTCAAGACGCGCAGCTTCGTTGGCGCAGGCGAGCGCGCGGGCGCGATCCTGCTCGACATCCTGCGACCAGAGATAAGTCACGGTCTGCGCGAGACACCAGCCCTTGAAAGCCAGCGCGAGCGCGTGGCGCGGCGCATCGGCGAGCGCCTCGTCGAGATGCGCGATCGCCGCCTCATTGTCCTCGCGCTGATGCGACCAGAATTTCGGCAGCGCGAGCAGAATGTGATCCTGCGGCGTCAGGCGATCGGCGCGCTTGCGCTGCGAGCGGGCGATCTCGGCGCCGCGAATCGCCGTATGCAGCGCGCCGGCGACCGACGAGGCCACCTCGTCTTCCAACGCAAACGCGTCGGACGCATCCCCTTCAAAGCGGTCCGACCACAGCACGGCCCTGGCGTGCGCTTCAGCGAGCTGCGCGCCCACGCGCACGCGCGTCCCCGACATGCGGACGTCGCCGCTCAGCACGTAGCGTGCGCCGATCTCCATCGCCATGAGGCGCGTGTCGACGCCGGTCGGCGCATCCTTCATCGCGGCTGGACCGATCACATCGTAGTCGCGCGCCTGGGACAGCGTACGCGTGACTTCATGCACAAGGCCATCGACCATGGGCTGGCTAGCTGCATCGCCCGTGTGATTGGCGAAGGGCGTCACCACGAGCACGGGGCGGTCGTCGCGGGCGCGCAGTTCGCCGGCGATCGGCGCCGACAGGGGCGAGGAGGGCGCGGCGAAGCCCTCCGGAAACTCCTCCGGCGCCTTGATCCAGACCTCGAACAGTTCGTGCTGGCCCTTGATGCGGCGCGTCTCGGTGCGCCGGAAGCGGCTGGCGAGCTGTTCGCTCAGCTGCCAGCGCACGGAATGAGTCAGGGCGACGCCGCCGGCCGGCGCGGCCTCCTGCAGATGCACAACGAAGCCGACCGCCGCGCCGTAGCGTTCGCGGCCTTCAACCACCACATCGGCGAGCGCGACGGCGGCGCGAAACTGAATGGGGCGATCGGCGCTTTCGTTGCGGACCGACATGGCCTCCTGGAAATCCAGCGCGAAGCGCACCGCATCCTCGACGCTGATGAACTCGATCAGGCCGCCGTCGCCCATCTCCTTGAACAGCACGCCGCGATGGCGCTTGAGCAGCGGCGCTGCGACCAGGCGCCTGATCTCGGCGAGATCGCGCAGGGCGGCGTTTTCATCGTCGCGCATGAGGCGCATTGAATCGGCGACATCAAGCGAAACCATAACGGTGAGCTTGCGCTGGGGGCGATTTGCCGCCTCGGCGCGGGCGCGTAACGGAATGCGCGGAGACTTTTCGCTGACGACTGGAGAGGTCATAAGGCGGTGCGCTCCGTTGATCGAAGCAACATCATTGCGAAAACCGCCGCCTCGGCTTTCCAATTCTACTCCGATGGCGATACCTAACCCACCTTGACGAGAGGGCAATTTCGCCGCGGTTTCTGGCGTGTTTCATGTGTTTCGCCAGGCGGCCCTGACAGATGACAGGTTGGATCACTTGCCTTTCTTGACGATCGACAGGTTCGGCCGCGACGCGGGCGCGCTCGCCGTCTTCGAAACGCCCTCCGGCGTCCAGACGAAGCCGCGGACCGGCTCATCGATATTCTTGACCTTGAACTGACCCGCGTCGCGAAACCGTTCGCGCATATCGGCGCGCAGATTGAACCACACCGCCTCCGACACGACGACGCCCCCAATGGGCGCGATCTCCTGCAGCCGGACGCCGAAGTTGAGGCCTTCGCCGTAGCGCTCGTCGCCGGCGATGATGAGATCGGCCAGCACGATGGCGATGCGCGACTGGATAGGCTGGCCGACCCGGTTGCGCTTGTCGGCCAGCGCGACGGCGCGCTGAAACTCCGTCGCCCAGGTCGCCGCCTCATGAACGCTCTCGAACTCCATCAGCACGCCGTCGCCCATGATCTTGATCGCCCTGCCGCGATAGCGCGCAAGCAGCGGCTCTCCGAGCTCGCGGCGGATCCAGGCCATGGCGCGAAGTGTGCCGCTCTCGTCGGCCCGCAGCATCCGCGTGAAGCCGGCGACGTCGAGCGAGACGATCACGGTCATACGGCGATGGGTGGGACTCATTGGCCAGACTCACAGGGCCGAGCGGAGGCCAGGGCGCGAGCGGCTGATTGTAGGCCGGGAATCAGCGGCGGGCGATGGCGAGGCGGCGCTTGACATATTATCCCATACAAGGTATATTTTCTCAAAATGAGGTATTTCATCATGCATCCTTCACCGATCGATACTATCGAACTCGCCAGCATCCAGAGGCAACTCGCCGCCATCGAAGCCGATTGGGAAGAGCTCAAGAGCGAGCTCGGCCGCAAATATGACGGGCAGCCCAGGACGGCCATCGGGCGGTACGACTTCGGGAAGCTTGGGCGGGCGATGCCTGATCGCCGTCTCCGCCGGCGTCGCTCTCTTCGAAGCGCTTATAGGCCGCAACGACCGCGATGGCGCCGCGGTCATGGAGTTCCGCGCCAGGAAATTCACAGGCGATGCAACCGGAGCGATCGATCTTGTCGGCGCGCGTGAACTCACCAGGGATGAAGTGAATGCAGCTTGCCCACGCTATGAGGAAGTCCAGCGCCGACTAGATGCGATCGTCGACGCTGTGCGCAGCGACAATCCATTGTTGTCCGGAGCGAACTTCGGAACCAGAGTCCACGCGAGGCTCGAAGCTGAAATTAAGACGTTGGCAGACCCGAACCTCAAGTCGGAGGTCTCCGTTCTAAAGGGAGAGGAAGTTAGGCGCGGCCGTCCGGGTTGCAAAAGGATTGATGTTTACGAGCGGCCGCAGGCGGCTATTGTTTGCGCTCACGACATTAAGACTGAAAAGGCAATTTCTCACAGAGGCGCGGATTCTTGAACTTGCAAACAACGCATGGAAGGCCTTTCCGGACATGAAGCGGCAATTACTCAGGTAAGGCCACGCGATGACTACGGCGGCGCAAGTCAAGGCTGTTGTCAAGCCGCTTCTCGAACGTAATCCCGATCTTGCGCTCGTGGGGCGACTTGTTGTTCTCAAACCGGTGCGGCATCTGTTGCGCGGCATTTACCTCGATTGGTCCTCAGCGAAGGAGCTTTTCACTCCAGCGTTTGCAGTCACGCCGCTGTGCGAACCTGACAAACACTTTCACTTCACCTACGGCCGCCGGCTCGCAAGAGGCTACTGGAACGTCCATGATCCAGCGACGTCACAGGAGATGTGCAAGGCGATCGAAAGCGAGGCCCTGCCTCTGCTGCGTCCCGTCGAAACGCTGGATCAGTTTGTCGAATACGTCGCGAATCCGGAGATCTGGGGACCAAGCGATGATCATCCGTTGACCAGCGCCATCATTCACGCCGCGCACGGCGACTTTGAGGCATCGCTGCGCGCGTGCGACAAAGTCGTGAGATCGAACCATTACATTTCCTTTATGCCGCAGGAGTACGGCTCCGTCATACATCTGCTGCGGCCTCTCATCGTTGCTGGCGACAGGCGGGGCTTAAGCCGCTTGTTTCACCGGTGGGAGGGGATCGCCGTTCGTGTCAACAAGGTCGAGCATCTCTGGCAGGAAACGGCCTTTCCGTTCGAAATTGCCTCTGACCACGCATACGCACAGCGACAATGACGCGATGACTACAATCGCCCAAGTCAAATCCGCCGTCGCTCCGCTGCTCGCGCGCCATTCCGATCTTGCCCTGGTCAACCGATTCCTGATCGTCAAACCGGTGGGCCATCTGACGCGCGGCGTTCTGATCGATAGGCGATCGGCCAAGGAAGTCTTTCACGTGCGCCAGGCCATCATTCATCTGTTTGAGCCGCAGAGCTCCTTCAATCTGAACTTCGGCGCTGATCTCTACAAAAAAACATAAACTGGACTTCAGATGACTCGGCCTCTCAGGCTGATATGTGCGAATCGATCGAACGGGATGTGTTGCCGCCGGCGTTGCGCGGCTTCTGCGCGAATACGAGGAGATTTCGGCGCGCGCGTTGAAGCTCGGCAAGTTGTGGGAGCCGTCGCCATTCCCACTCGAAACCGGCGGTGAATGAACGGCGCCCCATCCAGCCGACACCATGGCGAGCCCTTCACGTCGTTGAGAAGCTCTGTGGCCGGCGTCCGAGATGAACGCCCGCCCGCCTTGTGCCTCGCCGGCCGGGCGTAGGCCCCCTCGCCAAAATGCGCGCGTCAAAGACAAATTCCGGCGCTTCATCCCCGCTGTTCCGCCGCGAACAGGTCCGGCGTTGCGCGCCGCCCGGGTCGCGGCTTAAGAGCGCTGCAGGGCGCGGGGCTTCCCGGACGGTCGGTTTACCCCCATTCTCCGCCCGCAACCGCGAAGGATTTTTGGCGATGACGTCTCCCGTGAATGCCCTGCCCGATATGTTGAAGAGCGGCAAAACCATCTGGCTCGGCTGGTCTGGACTCGCCGATCCGCTCATCGCGGGCGTGATGGCGCGCGCGGGCTTCGACGCCGTGTGCCTCGACCAGCAGCACGGAAACCACGACATCGCGTCCTGCATCGCAGGGATTTCCGAAGTCGTTCTGACCGGCAAGCCCTGCCTCGCCCGCATCGCTGTCGGCGACTTCGCCATGGCCTCGCGTCTTCTCGACGCGGGAGCCGCCGGCGTCGTCGCGCCGATGATCAACTCCGTCGAGGACGCGAAGCGGTTTGTGTCCTTCATGAAGCTGCCGCCGGTCGGCGAGCGGAGCTGGGGTCCGGCGCGCGCCATCGCAATGCTGGCCATGACCATGCCGACCTATCTGAAGACCGCGAACGACTTTTCGCTCGCCATCGCCATGTGCGAGACCAAGGAGGCGATCGACGCGCTCGACGACATCATGGCGGTGTCGGGAATCGACGGCATTCTCACCGGCCCGTCCGACATCTCCGTTGCGCTGAGCAATGGCGCGACCATCGACGGTCAGAGCGACGAGGTCTTCAAAGTGATGGTCGACATCGGCAAGCGCGTGCGCAAGGCCGGCAAGATCGCCTGCGCCTATGGCGCGTCGCCGGCCCGCGCCACACAGCTTGCCGAATCGGGCTACCAGATCGTCACGATCCAGAACGACCAGCAGCTCATTCGCGCCGGCTTCGAGGCGGCGCTGAAAGCCGCGAAGGGATAGGAGCGGGAGTTCGGATCAGCGCCCGCGCGGCGCGCCGGCGTCGATGAGAGATTCGCCGTAGATCATGCGCGCGACGCCGGCGGCGCTCGCCGCGGCCTGGCACATGGCGCATGGAATCGATGTCGAATAGAGCACTGCGCCTGCGAGCGAAACGCCGAGCCTCGCCGCGTCGCCGATCGTCGACATTTCCGCATGCGCGGTCGGATCGCTTTCGCTCACCACCCGGCTCGGCGACTCGGCGATGATGCGTCCATCGGCGACGAGCACCGCGCCGTATCCCTGATCGCCGTTTTCGATTGCGCGCCGTTTCATGTCGAAGGCGCGCGCCCTGAAGGCGCGGGGCGAGGCGCCTGCAGCTTGCGATAGGGCGGGAGAAGGCGCCGCCGGAACTGAAGCGGTTGACAGCGCGAGGAGTGCGATGGCTCGACGATCCAATTCCGATCTTGGCGCATCGCTCATGAGGAAATCCCCTCGCGCGTCTTGGCGGCTCTGTAGTACGCCCATAGCACGCGCGCTGCAACGGAACGCCACGGGGCCCAGCGGCGCGCAAGCTTCGCCAGCTGCTGCGCGTCCGGCCGCTTTCGCTTGTTGAATGCCAGACGCGCCGCTTCCTGTAGCGCAAGGTCGCCGGCGGCGAAGGCGTCGGCGTGACCGAGGCAGAACATTGCATAAACGTCGGCGGTCCAGGGTCCGATTCCCTTCACCGCCATCAGAAGCGCCCGCACCTCTTCGGCGCTGCGCTCGTGCAACTGGTCGAGCGGCAGTGCGTCCGACGCAACAGCCTCGGCGATTGCGCGCAGCGCCCGCTGCTTCGGTCGCGAAAGGCCGGCGGCGATGAACGGTTCGTCGACCGCCGCCTGAATTGTCGCCGGCGACAGAGGAGCGAAGATCGTTCTTGTCCGCTCCCAGATCGCGTTGGCGCTCGCCACCGAAACCTGTTGGCCGACGATGATGTGGGCAAGCCCCTCAAAGCCCGGCTCCCGGCGCCTCAGGGGAATTCCGCCGGACAGCGGAATGATGCGCTCCATCGTCGGGCAGACGCCGGCGAGATACGCCAGCCCTTCCGTCACATGATCTTCATTGACGATGATCTGCGTCACGCTTCATCCTTATTCGGGCGCGCGCGGGGCCGCGACGATCGGGGCCGCGCGCGGGAGGGCGCCCAAAGCGCGCGCGCCGCGTTACATAGGCGCGCGATGCCGCAGAAATCCAGTCCGGTCTTCCGATTCGCTCCAAGCCCCAACGGTTGGCTTCATCTCGGCCATGCGCTGTCGGCCATTCTCAATTCCGACGCCGCCCGGCGTTCTAGGGGCCGCTTTTTGCTGCGCATCGAGGATATCGATGCGACGCGCGCCCGCGAGGAATTCGTCGACGACGCCTATCGCGATCTCGCTTGGCTTGGTCTTGCATGGGAGACGCCGGTGCGTCGCCAGTCGCAGCATCTGGACGACTACGCATCGGCGCTCGATGCCCTGAAGTCGCGCGGCCTCGCCTATCCCTGCTTCTGCGCGCGTAGCGACATCGCCCGCGCAGTCGCTGACAAGGAACGGGAGAGCGGCGCACCCTGGCCGCGCGATCCGGAGGGAGCGCCGCTCTATCCGGGAACCTGTCGCAGCAAGCGGGATGCGGAGATCGCGAGTCGCCTCGCTGCCGGCGAGATTCCGGCCTGGCGCCTCGATATGATGCGCGCGCTGGCCGTCCTCGGCGGGCCGCCGCATTGGACAGAATCAGCTGATGGCGCGCAGACGAGCATCGACGCGGACCCTGCAGCCTGGGGCGATGTCGTGGTCGCGCGAAAGGACATCGGAACGAGCTATCATCTCGCCGTCGTGGTCGATGATGCGCTGCAGGGCGTGACGCATGTGGTGCGCGGCCGCGACCTCTATTTCGCCACTGCGATTCATCGCGTGCTGCAGATTCTGCTCGGCCTGCCCGAGCCCGTTTATACCCATCATCGTCTGGTGTTGGACGAAGCGGGCGGCAAACTGTCGAAGAGCGTGAAATCGACCGCGCTGCGCGAGCTGCGCGCGCAAGGGCGCGCGCCTGCCGAGATTCGCGCGATGATCGGCCTGTAGTGGCGCGGCGCCTTACCGGACCGCCGTCTGCGCCAGCTTCGGTGTGTTTCCGGGCGCCTTCTGAATCAGCGAGTCGACCTGCTCCCGGTGTCTCGTGAAGTCTGCCAGCGCACGCCCGTCCAATTCCCGTCCGCGCGGCAATTTGATGCGCATCGGATCGACATAGCTGCCGTTTACGATGACCTCATAGTGCAGGTGCGGGCCCGTCGAGAGGCCCGTGCTGCCGACATAGCCGATCACCTGTCCCTGGCGGACGCGCGCGCCTTCGGCGATGCCCTTGGCGAAGCCCGACTGGTGCGAATAGCTTGTGACGTAGCCATTGGCGTGTTCGATCTCGACGCGCCGGCCGTAGCCCGCTTCCCAGCCGACCTTGATGACCTTGCCGTTGCCGGCGGCGAAAATCGGCGTGCCGATCTTGTTCGCCCAGTCAACGCCGGAATGCATCTTCGTGTAGCGCAGAATCGGATGGAACCTTGCGCCGAAAGGCGAGCGGAATAGGCCCTCTGCGATGGGCTTTCGCATCAGGAACTTGCGCGCCGATTTGCCCTGCTCGTTGTAGTAATCGGCGAAATTCTCTTCCGGATTGGCGTAGCGATAATATCTGAAAGTTTCGCCGCCAACGGTGATCGAGGCGTTGAGCAGATCCATTTCGCCGTCATCGTCCGTGAAGAAGGCCTCGAACGAGTCGCTTGGGGCGGCTCTGCGCTGCATGTCGACGTCGTTGGAGAAAACGCGGACGAGTTCATCAATGACTTCGCGCGGAATCTGCTGCCGGAGCGCGGTCTCGTAGAAGGCGTTGTAGAAGCGCAGGCCGCTGCCATCGTCCTCTTCGTCCTCTTCATCGTCGGCCGCCGAGCGACGAGGCTTCGGCGCGTTCTGCTCAAGAGCCACGTTCACATAGGCGTATTCGTCATTGAGCGCGGCGATCGCCTCGATCGTCTCGCCGTCGACGATGCTGGCGCGCAGGATCTGCGCGCGGCCGTTGCGTTGCAGTTGGGCCGGCGCGATCAGAAGCTTCACCATCCGACCTTCGGCGACGGTGTAGTTGCGCGCGCCCTTCGAGAGGGC
>JBEVKO010000065.1:0-3552 GCA_040509705.1 Beijerinckiaceae bacterium | reverse complement strand
ACGTAGTCGATGGCGTCGGGCGTGAGGACTGCATCCTGGACTGCATCCTGCATGTCCAGTATGATCGGCTTTCCGTCGGGCGAAGAGCGGGTGCGATGGAAGCCGTCGCCGCGGTCGCCGGCGCCCAGCATGTATCCGAGAATGCGGGCGCCGCGCGCAGCCGCGCTCGCAGAGCTTTCGATTACAAGCGCAGCGGCGCCCTCCCCCATGATGAAGCCGTCGCGGTTCTTTGAAAATGGCTTCGAGGCTTGCTCCGGAATTTCGTTCTGGGTGGAAAGCGCCGAGAGCAGTGAGAAGCGGATCAGCGCCTCCGCCTGCACGGAGCCGTCGGTGCCGATGCAGAGCGCAGCGTCCGTTTCGCCTCGGCGGATCGCTTCGATGCCGAGTTGGATCGCGGTGGCGCCGGACGAGCATGCGGTCGAGAGCGAAATGGGCGAACCCTTCGTGCCGAAGCGGTCGGCGATGCGACCCGCAACGCCCGCAAACATGAAGAGATCGTGATACCCTTCAAAGCCGCCCTCGCTCACGCGCGCGATGAAGTCTTTCATCGTCAGCGGGTCCTTGTCGCGGATCGCGACCGCGATGGCCTGTCGCTGCGGCCACTCCATCTCGACCGGCGGCACCGCCATGAAGAGAGGACCCGGAAAGTCTCCGGCGCGACCGATGCCCGACTGAGCGACTGCTTCATTGGCCGCGATCTCTGCGAGCCGTTCCGAGAGCACCGGCGCGCAATTCGGCTCAAAAGGAACCGTATCGACCGTGCCGGCGATGGTCGTGCGCAGACCCTCGGTCGCGAACCGTGTGATGCGGTGGATTCCGGAGACGCCTGATGTGATCGCGGTCCAGTTCTCGTCCTTGCCCTGCCCGAGCGACGTGATCACACCCATACCGGTGACAACCACGAGCGGACGACCGAACTTGTCGAGATGGGACGCCATTCGCTCCTCCTATCCCGATCGCTCGACGAGAGCGAGGCCCTCGCCGCGCCAATGGCCGAGGCCGGTGACCACAACCTGCTCAATCGGCCCATCAAATGCGATCTCAGTCGGCGATCCGGGCGCTGGCGGAAACAGCTTGCCCTGTTCGAGAATCGCGGCAGCCAGCAGTATCCCCATCGGAAACTGCGCTTCCATCCCGTGACCCACGAGGTTGCCAATAGCTCGAACCGGCGCTGAAGGCGCGACTGCGGCCAGCGCCTGCTTCTCCTCATCGGTGACTTTGTCGGCGCCGGTGGCGCAAGAGATGACGGCGAACCTGCCCTTCTTGAGCCTGGGAGACGCCGCATCCCACAGATTGCGCAGCGAGGCTGCAGCGTCGCCGGGCCGTCTGCGAGACCTGTCGGAGACGACCATCGACAGTTTGGCCCTTGCGCTGCGGCCGCGCGCCTTTGCAACGCCAGCCTCCTCGAGAACCAGGAAGGCGCCCATTGCGCCGAGATCAAAGCCAGCGGTCGACCCACGACGCTCGAATACCGGGATCCACGGACCCTTGCGATTATAGCCCTTGAATTCAAACAGCAGATGCAGATCCGGCCGCTGCGATGCGAACGAGCCGCCGACGACGAACACGTCTCCCTGGCTGGCTGCGATGCGCGCATGCGCGATGCGCACGGCGTCGACGCCGGCTTGCTCTTCCCCCATGAAGGTTCGCGATGCGCCGATGACGCCGTGAACGATGGCGATGTTGCCGGCAAGCAGGTTCGAGAGCTGGGCGAGAAAGAGCGTCGGCTTGAGGTCGTTCATCAGGCGCTCGTTGAGGAAGCGCCCCTTGTCATTGGTCTTGAGCAGGCCGGTCGCGATCGCATCGTCGACTTCGATGTTTCGTTCGCCGCCACCAGCTGAGACGACGAGCTGGACATTCGCCAGCCTTTCCTTGTCGCCCTTCAGTCCGGCGTCATCGAGTGCGAGACCGGCCGCATAGGTTCCGATCCGCTGCCACGGCTCCATCTGATTCTGATCGACCTTCTTGGGAATTTGGCGCGCCAGTTCGAGCGGGATCATCGGATGCACCGTGATCGGCGCATAGGTTTCCACATCAAGCTTCGGCGCCGCTCCAGAGGCGGCCGCCTCCCAATGCGCTTCGAGCCCTTCCCCAAGGCTTGAAACAACGCCTGCGCCGGTGATCCAGACTTCGCGATCCGTCATCAGGCATCCATCTCCGCGCCAAGCCCGATGCGTGCGGCGCGGGCTTTCATGAGACCCTTCAGATCGTCGGGCAAGGGCATGATGCGGAACATGAGCTCTGCATCACAGATGCGCTTGCCGTTGACCGCAATCGACGCGCTCGTCACGGAGTAACCCGAACCCTCATGCACGAGCGCGGCGTCGATCACGAGCTCGGCCTCGGGTTCGACGAATGTCCGGAACTTTGCCTTCTCCACACCGGCGAGGAACGGCATCTTTGTCAGCCCGTTCAGCGCCAGAATGAGATAGCCCGACGCCTGCGCCATGGTCTCGGTAAGGAGGACGCCGGGAAGCAGCGGGCGACCCGGAAAGTGTCCCTCGAAGACCGGGCTTTCCTTGGGAACGCGCGCATACGCGGTTAGGCGCGCGGCCGGCCGGTCGAGCCTCGCGATCCGGTCAATCATGTCGAAATATTCGAGCTTCATCAGCTAGTTGGCGAGCCTGCGAACATGTCAATCCGCTGAGGCCGCCCTTGACGCAACCGGCGCTCAAGCAGCCTTGGCGGCGACGAGCTCATCAATCTTTGCGGCGAGATTTGAGAGCTTGAAATATTCCTCGGCCTTCACCTTTCCCTCGTTGACCTCCTGCGTCCACTCCTCGAGCGGCAATTTGATGCCAAACTTCTTGTCGATGGCGAACGCGATGTCCAAAAACGCAAGGGAATCAATGCCTAGATCGTCGATTGCGTGGCTCTCCGGCTTGATCGTGTCGCGCGGGATGTCGCAGGTCTCGGCAATGATGTCAGCGACGGTCTCGAAGGTGGATGACATTTCAGGGAACCCTTTTTCTGGCGGCCGCCGCTCCGGTCTCCCGACGCGGGCCAAAGCGACCACCGGCGCAGAAATGCGCCAGAATCTGTTGAGATGCGGCCATCCGTTAGTCGATTGAGCTGGCCGGGGCAACCCGCCCGGATTCGCCCCCGGCGGCATCAGCGCGCAGGTCGGCCGCGGGCGAGCGATGTTCGTCGCCGTCGACTTTTTTCCAGTCCAATTTGGTTTCGGCAATGAATGCGTCGAGCCGGCCGGTGGCGATGGCGTTGCGCAAACCGGCCATCAGGTCCTGATAATAGGCGATATTGACCCATGTCAGGAGCATTTGGCCGAGCATTTCGCCCGCCTTGGTCAGATGATGGAGGTACGCGCGCGCGTAAGTCCTCGCTACCGGGTGCGGACTCTCTTCATCGAGGGGTCGCGGATCGTTGGCGTGGCGCGCGTTGCCAAGATTAATGGAACCGAAGCGCGTGAAGGCCATGCCATGGCGGCCGTTGCGCGTCGGCATCACGCAGTCGAACATATCGACGCCGCGCTTGACCGCCTCGAGCATGTCGTGCGGTGTGCCAACGCCCATCAGATAACGCGGCGCTTCCGCC
>JBEVKO010000064.1:0-6560 GCA_040509705.1 Beijerinckiaceae bacterium | reverse complement strand
GGCCATCTTCATCCCGGCCTTTATCGTCATCGCGGCGTTGATCTACGGCGACGCCGATTCAATCATCGCAGTCTATATCGGCCGGCCGCTGGTCTCGAGCGTGGCGCGGCGCAACGAGGCCGAGGCGAAGCTGCGCTTCGAGCTCACTCGCCTTCGTGAACACGCGGCGAAGGTGGCTGCCGAGAATGGCGGGGCCACGGCGCGATCCTCCATCGCCGACGTCTACGACCTTGTTGTCGAGCGCTGGATTTCGATGATCTGGCTACATGCGAGGCTCACCTGGGTGACTAACGGCTCGGGCGTGCTGGTGCCCCTCCTCCCGCTGGTGCTCGCGACGCCAAAATATCTCGCGGGAGACCTGTCCTGGGGCGACCTCGCGAGCCTCGCCGCAGCCTTCGTCAAGGTGCTGACCGCGATTGCATGGCTGGTCGACAATTTTCGGCAGGTGGCTCAGTGGTACGCTTCCGCAGGGCGCGTGGTGGACCTGTTGGACGCGATGGACCTCGTCGGCGGCGAAGCAGCGGCGCCCTCAGTAGCGCCGGCCGCGAAGGGCGCACCGGAGCCCGTCCGCTAACGAACTGTTTAGATTCCCGCATAACCGAAAAAAATGTCGCCCGAGAACAAAAAAAGAACTTGAAAACGAGAACAAAGAGGGTACATCTAATTTCACCGGCGCGCGACGGGCGCGCGTTGAGAATCGACCGGCCCTCGTGCCAGAAGGAGCCTATATGGCAGCCGCCCTGAAAGTTGTGGAAGGCTCTTCGATGGACAAGACGAAGGCGCTCGACGCCGCCCTCTCGCAGATCGAACGCGCCTTCGGCAAAGGCTCGATCATGCGGCTGGGGCAGAACCAGAAAGCCGCCGAGATCGAGACCGTTCCGACCGGCTCGCTCGGCCTCGACATTGCGCTGGGCGTGGGCGGCCTGCCCCGCGGCCGGGTGATCGAGATTTTCGGACCTGAATCCTCCGGCAAGACGACGCTCGCGCTGCACTGCATCGCCGAGGCCCAGAAGAAGGGCGGCGTCTGCGGCGTCATCGATGCGGAACACGCGCTCGATTCGGTCTACGCCAGGAAACTCGGAGTCAACCTCTCCGACCTGTTGATCTCGCAGCCCGACAATGGCGAGCAGGCGCTCGAGATCTGCGACACGCTGGTCCGGTCCGGCGCCATCGACGTGCTCGTGATCGACTCGGTGGCGGCGCTGACGCCGCGCTCCGAAATCGAGGGCGAGATGGGCGAGGTTCAGCCTGGCCTGCAGGCGCGCCTCATGAGCCAGGCCCTGCGCAAGCTCACCGCTTCCATCGCCCGCTCCAACACGATGGTCATCTTCATCAACCAGATCCGCATGAAGATCGGCGTCATGTATGGCAGTCCCGAAACCACGACCGGCGGCAATGCGCTGAAATTCTACGCCTCGGTCCGTCTCGACATCCGGCGCGTTGGCTCGATCAAGGATCGCGACGAGGTTGTCGGCAACACGACCCGCGTGAAGGTGGTGAAGAACAAGGTGGCGCCGCCTTTCAAGCAGGTCGAGTTCGACATCATGTATGGCGAGGGAGTTTCCAAGGTCGGCGAACTCGTCGATCTCGGCGTCAAGGCGGGAATCGTCGAGAAATCGGGCGCCTGGTTCTCCTACGACAGCACGCGCATCGGCCAGGGCCGCGAGAACGCGAAGACCTTCCTCAAGGAGCATCCGGACGCTGCGGCGCGCATCGAGGCGGCGATCCGCCAGAACGCGGGCCTGCTGGCCGACCGCATTCTCGACAAGGCTGATCCGTCCGAAATGGACGCCGACGACTGAGTCTGAGGTTTGAAAGAGGCTCCGTTCCGAAAAGGACTGGGCCAGCAGGGACCGGGGTTCGCCCCGGTCTTTGCGTCACACGCGAATGTCTGGTTGTCGAAGGCTGCCCTCCCTCGCGCCAGAACAGGAAGCCGGCTCCGGCCCGGGCGTCCGCCTCCCGGGACGGTCCGGCTTCCGCCGTTTCGCGGCCAAGCCGCATCGGAGCCTCGACCAGCGGCGCTTTCTGGACAGCTGAAACCGCCATCTCTAGAAGCGCAGGACACAACTTTCCGGCGTATCCTGGACCGGAAGCCATATCCTGAGGTTTCGCGCTGATGAGCGGCGTCAACGACATACGTTCGAGTTTTCTTGAGTTTTTCCGGGCGAACGGCCACGAGGTTGTTCCGTCCTCGCCGCTCGTGCCGCGCAACGACCCCACTCTGATGTTCGCCAATTCGGGGATGGTGCAGTTCAAGAACGTATTCACCGGCGTTGAGAAGCGTCCCTATTCGCGCGCGACCACCGCCCAGAAGAGCGTGCGCGCCGGCGGCAAGCACAACGATCTCGACAATGTCGGCTACACCGCCCGCCATCACACCTTCTTCGAGATGCTCGGCAATTTCTCGTTCGGCGACTACTTCAAGGATCGCGCGATCGAGCTCGCCTGGAATCTCGTGACGAAGGAGTTTGAGCTGCCGAAGGACAAGCTCACCGTCACCGTCTTCTCCGAGGACGATCAGGCGTACGGACTCTGGAAGAAGATCGCGGGACTGCCGGACGAGCGCATCATCCGCATTTCGACCTCTGACAATTTCTGGCGCATGGGCGATACCGGCCCCTGCGGTCCATGCTCGGAGATTTTTTACGATCATGGTCCGCATATCCCGGGCGGCCCGCCTGGTTCGCCCGATCAGGACGGCGACCGCTTCATCGAGATCTGGAATCTCGTCTTCATGCAGTATGAAGAGCAGCCGGGCGGCGTCCGCATCGACTTGCCGCGGCCCTCAATCGACACCGGCATGGGGCTTGAGCGCATCGCCGCCGTCATGCAGGGAACTCACGACAACTACGAGATTGACCTCTTCCGTGCGCTGACTGGCGCCGTCGCCGATTTCACCGGGGTCGATCGCGACGGGCCGCAGAAGGCGAGCCATCGCATCATCGCCGACCATCTGCGCTGCTCGGCTTTCCTGATCGCCGATGGCGTGCTCCCCTCGAACGAGGGGCGCGGCTATGTACTGCGCCGGATTATGCGGCGCGGAATGCGTCACGCGCAATTGCTGGGCGCGAAGGACCCGCTGATGTATCGGCTGCTGCCGACGCTGGTGCGCGAGATGGGCCAAGCGTATCCGGAGCTGCATCGCGCCGAGGCGCTGATCTCCGAAACGATGAAGCTCGAGGAAACGCGCTTCCGCACAACTCTCGCACGCGGCCTCGCTATCCTCGACGAGGAGGCGCGAAGTCTGAAAGCCGGCGACAAGCTGTCAGGCGACACGGCCTTCACCCTCTATGATACCTATGGGTTTCCGCTCGACCTGACGCAAGATGCATTGCGCGCGCGTCAGATCGGCGTTGATGTCGAGCGTTTCGACAACGCCATGAAGGCGCAGCGCGCCCGCGCCCGCGCGGCCTGGGCGGGATCTGGCGAAGCCGCGACCGAGACGGTGTGGTTCGGCCTGCGCGAAAAGCTCGGCGCCACCGAGTTTCTTGGCTACGACGCCGAGAGCGCCGAAGGCGAGGTCGAGGCGATCATCGTCGACGGAAAGGAAGTCGATCGTCTTGGCGCCGGACAGTCCGGCCTCGTGGTCATGAACCAGACGCCGTTCTACGCCGAATCCGGCGGACAGGTCGGAGATCATGGGACGATGACGGCCGACGGCGTCGTCGCCCGCGTCACCGACGCGCAGAAGAAGCTTGGCGATCTTTTCGTTCACGTTGTCACCGTGGACAAGGGCGAATTGTCTAAGGGCCTGGCGCTGGCCCTGAGCGTCGATCATGAGCGCCGCGCAACAGTGCGGCAGAATCACTCGGCGACGCACCTTCTGCACGAGGCGCTGCGGCAGACGCTGGGCGATCACATCGCGCAGAAGGGATCGCTCGTCGCGCCGGACCGGCTGCGCTTCGATTTCTCGCATCCCAAGCCCATCGACGCGTCGGAACTCGCGAAGATCGAAGACATCGCCAATCGCGTGATCCTGCAGAATGAGCCGGTGATCACGCGCGTGATGGCCGTGGAGGAAGCGAAGGAATCGGGCGCCCGCGCGCTGTTCGGCGAAAAATATGGCGATGAGGTGCGCGTCGTTTCTATGGGATCGGAGCCCGGGAGCGCGCTGCCCAATCACGCCTTTTCGGTCGAGCTCTGCGGCGGCACCCATGTGCGTTCGACCGGCGACATCGGCCTCGTCACCGTCCTGTCGGAAGGCGCCGTCGCGGCGGGCGTACGACGCATCGAGGCGCTCGTCGGCGACGCCGCGCGCCATCACCTGGCGACAGATTCGCGGCGCCTGCGGGAACTGTCGGCGATCCTCAAGACGTCGCCCGCCGACGCCGCAGAGCGTCTCACGACCGTTCTCGACGAGCGCCGCAAACTCGAGCGCGAACTGTCGGATGCGCGCAAGCAGCTCGCCATGAGCGGCGGCGGCGGATCGGAGAGGCCGTCGAACATCGTCGATATCGGCGGCGTCAAATATTTCCGGCTCGCAGTGTCCGTCGACAGCAAGGACCTTAAGGCGCTCGCCGACGAAGGCAAAGCGAAGGTCGGTTCCGGCGTGGTGGCGATCGCCAACACGGCCGCCGACGGCAAGGGCGCGATCGTCGTCGGCGTCACCGATGATCTGACGGCGAAATTCAACGCGGTCGATCTCGTGCGCATCGGCGCCGAGGCGCTGGGCGGCACGGGCGGCGGCGGCCGTCCCAACATGGCGCAGGCCGGCGGGCCGGACGGGGCGCGCGCGGACGAAGCGCTCGACCGCATCGCCGAACGTCTCGCGGGCTGATCCGCCGCATGAATCCCAGGCGCAGCGCCGTTTTCCTTGACCATCGGGATGCGGCGCCGTGAAGCCTGCCCGCATCGTGCGCATCTATCGTTCGCGCGCGATGCGGCGGCGCATCTATGAGCTTCTCGACGACGGGACCTGGCTGCCGCTCGGCGTCGCACTTCGACGGGCGCTCATCGTGCTGGTCATTGCGAGCGTTGCGGCGGTCGTGCTCGAAACCGTTCCGTCAGTTCAGGCGAGATACGGGCGGCTGCTCGATGTCGTCGAATTCGTCGCGGTCGCGATCTTCACGGCCGAATATATCGTGCGCCTGTGGTGCGCGACGGAGCATCCGCCTTATCGCGCCATGACGCCGTCCCGGGCTCGGCTGGCTTATGCAGCGTCTTTGCCGGCGATCATCGATCTCGTCGCAATCATCCCGTTCTATCTGTCGCTGCTGGCGGCGTCCGGCTTCAAGACGTTCATCCTTCTGCGCCTGCTGAGGTTCTTCAAGCTCGCGCGCTACTCGCCCGGCATGCGCACGCTGTTCGATGCGCTTTACGCCGAGCGGCGCGCGCTTCTCGGCTGCATGTTCATTCTGTTCGGACTTGCGATCGTCTCGGCGGCGCTGATGCACATCGCCGAGCACGACGCTCAGCCCGACAAGCTCGGCTCGATCCCGGACGCGATGTACTGGTCGGTCATCACGCTGACGACAGTCGGCTATGGCGACGTCTCGCCGGTCACAGCCCTGGGCAAGATCATTGCGGGAGTTACAGCGCTCGCGGGCATCATCATGCTGGCGCTACCCGTCGGCATCATCGCCACCTCCTTTGCGCAGGCGATCCAGCGCCGCGACTTCGTCGTCACCTGGAGCATGGTGGCGCATGTGCCGCTGTTCGCGCGGCTGAATGCGCCGGATGTCGCCGAACTCATGCGCCATCTGCAGTCGCAGACCTATGAGCCGGACGAAATCATCGTGCGGCGCGGCGAGGTCGCGCAGTCGATGTTCTTCATTTCGTCCGGCGAGGTGGAGATCGATTTCGGAAACCGCGCGGTTCGTCTTGGCGAAGGTCACTTTTTCGGCGAGGTCGCCATCGTCAAGCAGACGCGGCGCAGCGCGACGGTGCGCGCGACGCGCGGCGCAAAGATGCTGGTGCTCGATGCAGCCGACCTGCGCGGCCTGATGGACCGGCGACCGGAGATCGCGCGGCTGATCAGGGAAGAGGCGGTTCAGCGCCTCGCCATCGACGATATCGAGGAGCCGGGCGATATCGCCATCATCGAAATCGCGTCGTCGGAGCGATGAGCGCTGTCGCTCAATCTCTTACACCGCCCTTCCGGGCCGACGCGAAGCGACAGGCTCGGAAGCCAGAATGAAGCGGAGCGATGCCCCCCGGACCAGCAGCGCAGCCTTCGCTGCGCTGCTCGGCTTCCGGGATGACGAACTTCTTGCGGCGCAAGCCTCCGTCTAGGCGCGAACCTCAGGCCGCCATCGCTTTTTTGAGATTCTCGTCGATCTTGTCGAGGAAGCCGGTCGTCGACAGCCACTTCTGGTCAGCGCCGACAAGCAAGGCGAGGTCCTTGGTCATGTGGCCCGCCTCAACCGTGTCGACGCAGACCTTCTCCAGCGCCCCCGCGAATTTTGCGAGTTCGGGATTGTTGTCGAGCTTGGCGCGATGCGCCAACCCGCGCGTCCAGGCGAAGATCGACGCAATCGAATTCGTCGACGTCTCCTTGCCCTTCTGATGCTCGCGATAATGGCGCATGACGGTGCCGTGCGCGGCTTCCGCCTCGACCGTCT
>JBEVKO010000063.1:0-5003 GCA_040509705.1 Beijerinckiaceae bacterium | reverse complement strand
GAGCCTGGATATGCGCGCGCCCATGCGCTGCTTGGATGGGCCTCATGGTGGATGGCGCACCTGCGCTATTTTCCCGACCGCAGCGCAGAGCTGTTTCTCAAGGCGGCAGGCCACGCCAAGGACGCGCTGTACTTCGACCCGAACGATCCCTGGGCGCGGATGGTGTCGGGTCTGCGCCTCAGCACAAGCGGCCACCATGAGCGGGCGCTCGGCGAGCTTCGCACCGCGCTGAGACTCAATCCGAGCTTCGCGCTCGGCCGGACGACGTATGGATGGGCGCTCCTGCGCGCGGGCTTTTTCGAAGAGGCCATCGCGGAGACGGGGCGGGCTCTGCGCATGAGTCCGCTCGACAGTTTTGCAGGCCTTTACACCTCGACCCACGGCCTCGCATTGCTCGCCGCGCAACGGTTCGAGGAAGCGCTGCCGTTCCTGCGCGCCTCGATCGCCGCCTTCGCCGCGTATACCGGCCAGTATTATCAGCTCATCAGTTGCTGCGGCCATCTCGGCCTCATCGACGAAGCCCAGGAGCTGATCTCCGACAGCCGCCGCATCGGCGGCCCGCCCAGGCTCAGCGAAGTGCGGCAAGTGTTGGCGAAGTACGCGCATTGCGATGTGTTCGTGGAAGGACTGAGAAAAGCGGGCGCGCCCGAATAGTCGACCCGCTGAATTTCCGTCGCGCGCTTCGCTATTGTGCGCGTCCATACTCGGCTTCGATCTGCGCCTTGATCAGCCAGATCTCGGCCTCGTGCGACGCCCGCAGCCTGGCCCAGCGGTCGTCGCCCATGTCGGCCGGCCGCCACGAAATCAGGGACGCAAGGCAACTCGCATCCGGGTAGGCGAGCCCGTCGCCCGGCATGATGCGCGCGGAGATGCGGCGGCTGAGGCGATCCGGCGCTCCCACAAGGAAGTCGATTGTGAGGCGGGTCTTGTCCGCTTCGATCCGATACCAGCCCTGACCACCGTCAAACAATGAAAGACCTGTGTGCAGGCCGGTCTCGTCGGCCGCCTTCGTGTCGAAGCATCCGAGCGACCAGCGCCCGAGTTTGATCGGGTCGGACAGATAGAGAAAGGAGAAGTCCGCCGGAGCAAGGACGTGACAGGTCGCAATGTGAGACAGTTCAGCCATTGTCGCCCCATCCCGCGGCCGGATGCGCGCATTCCGGCCCGCCGACAATTATTTTAAGCTTAAATCTTTTCACGTGAAAAGTCTTGTGATCATATGCGCCTCCATGAGCGGGGAGCTACTCGAAGTCGCACGCGTATCGCGCCGGTTTGGCGAGCTTCGCGCGGTTGATGACGTTTCGCTTTCGGTTGCCGCGGGACGCATCGTCGGACTCATCGGTCCCAACGGCGCCGGCAAGAGCACGCTCTTCAACCTTGTCGCGGGTTCGTTGAGACCCGACACAGGCGTCGTGCGCTTTCAGGGGCAGCGCATCGACGGACAAAGTCCGGACAGGATATTTCGCGCAGGCCTTGCGCGCACCTTCCAGATTCCGCGTCCTTTCCCCAAAATGACTGTGCTCGAAAACGTCATGCTGGCTCCGATCAATCAAGGTGGCGAGCGCTTCTGGAACAACTGGATCAGGCCGGGCTTCGTGCAAGCCGAAGAGCGACGGGCGCGCGAGCGCGCGATGGAGGTTCTCGCGTTCACCGGACTGGCGGCGAAGAGCGGCGAGCTTGCAGGCCAGTTGTCGGGCGGCCAACAGAAGCTGCTGGAGCTGGCCCGCATCCTGATGATCGAGCCGCGGCTCATTCTTCTCGATGAGCCCGCAGCCGGCGTCAACCCGGCGCTCCTCGAAATGCTGATGGAGAAAATCACAGCGCTGAATGCGCGGGGCGTGAGCTTCCTCGTCATTGAACACAACATGGACATGGTGATGTCCCTGTGCAGCCCGATCATCGTACTGGCGCAGGGAAAGGTGATCTTTGAGGGCGATCCGGCCGGCGTGCGCAGCGATGCGCGGGTGCTCGACGCCTATCTCGGAGACGTCGCTGCATGACTTCGCCGATTCTCTCCGCCCGCAACGTCGTCGCGGGCTATGCGCCCGGCCTGCCCATCGTGCATGATGTCTCAGCCGACGTATCGCCTGGCGAAATCGTCACGATCATCGGGCCGAACGGCGCAGGAAAGTCGACATTCCTCAAGGCGATCGCCGGACTGGTTCGCTTCGAGGGCGGAGATGTGCAACTCGCGGGTCGCGACGTCTCCGGCCTGCCGGCGCATGAGATGGTGAGGGTCGGGATTGGTTTCGTGCCGCAGACCGGCAACATATTCACCAGCCTGTCGATCCATGAAAATCTCGTCCTCGGCGGCCACAGTCTTGGCGCCAGCGATTTGAAGCGCGGGCTCGAGCGCGCTTATGGGCTCAGCCCTTTCCTGGCGCAGCGCAGATCATCTCTCGGGCGCGTGCTGTCGGGCGGGCAGCGTCAGATGCTTGCGGTTGCACGCGCGCTGATGACCAATCCTTCGGTGATCATGCTGGACGAACCCACGGCGGGCCTCGCACCGCGCGTCGTCGGAGAGGTCTTCGCCGATCTGCGCCGGCTCGCGGAGAGCGGCGTCGCCGTGCTCATGGTTGAGCAGAATGCGCGGGCGGCGCTGCGCGTCTCAGATCGGGGCTATGTGCTCGCCGAAGGCAGAAACAGGCTGGATGGAAAGGCTGCAGACCTTCTCGCGGACGCCGCCGTCGGCGAAGCGTTCCTCGGCGGCGGGAGGCGAGCATCGTGATTGGGCAGGCGATCGCGGACGGGCTGCTGACTGGCGCAATCATATCGCTGGGCGCGATCGGCGTGTCGCTCAGCCTGCAGATCCTTCGCTTCGCCAACTTCTCGCACGCCGAGCTGCTCACCTGGGGCGCCTATCTTGCGCTGACATTCGTAAGTTTCGCGACGGCGGGCGCATCGCTCGGCCCCTTCTCGTTCGGATGGGGCCTTCTCGCGGCTGTTGGGCTTGCGGCCGCAGGCACGGCGCTGCTTGCTTTGATCGTTGATGCGCTTGTATTTTCCCGGCTTCGATCGCAAGGCGCCCATCCTCTGACCTTGGTCTTCGCCAGCTTTGGCGCGGCGCTGATCCTGCGGAACCTTGTGCTTCTGCTGTGGGGGCCGGAGGCGCACTACTACACGACCGAGCTGCAAATCGCGATCGAAGTGCTGCCGAACGTGCGCATGTTGCCCGATCAGATTTTCGTGCTCGCCCTCGCTTGCGTCGTCGTCCTCGCCCTGCACCTGTTCCTGCGGTTCAGCCGGCTTGGGATGGCCATGCGCGCCATGGCGGAGAGCCCCGCCCTCGCGCGCGTCTGTGGGGTCGAGACCGACAAGGTGGTCCGGTGGACATGGATCGTCAGCGGCGCGCTGGCCGCGGCGGCCGGCGTCTTTTCGGGGCTGACAGTGCAGCTGAGGCCTGAAATGGGCTTCAATCTCCTTCTGTCCCTGTTCACGGCGGCGATCCTCGGCGGCGGCGGAAGCCTGATCGGAGCCGTCATCGGAGGCCTGGCGGTGGGGCTTTCCGAAAGCCTCTCGGTGCTGGCGATTCCGACCGGATACAAGGCCGCGGTCCCGTTCCTTCTTCTGCTGCTGGTGCTATTCTTCCGTCCGCAAGGACTGTTCGGCGCGGAGGAACGATCGTGAGCAGGCGATGATCGGCCTCTTTTCGTACCTCGTCTTCTTTGCGATCGTGGTGCTGATCCTTGGCGTCGCGACCCTCGGGCTCAACCTGCAATGGGGATCGACCGGACTGTTCAACGCCGGCATCGTCGGATTCTACGCCATCGGGGGCTACGCATTCGCTATTCTTTGCGCGCCGCCGAGACCCGAGCTGCTCGCCAACTTCGGGCTACCATGGTTGGTCGGCATCATCGGCGCCATGGCGGCGTCGGCGCTGGCCGCGGTCATCGTCGGCCTCGCCACGATCAGGCTGCGCGGCGACTATCTCGCCATCACGACATTCGGCGTCGCCGTCTCGATCCAGCTCGTGACGTTGAACTGGGAATCGCTCACCGGCGGAAGTCTGGGATTGACGTCGATCCCTCGGCCCGCGCCAGGCCTGTTTGAATCCTCGCTCGCAGCCAACGTCTTCTATCTTGCGCTAACCGCGGCCGCGGCGGCGCTGACCTATTGGGGCCTTGAACGCATCGTCCGATCGCCCTGGGGTCGCGTTCTCAAGGCGATCCGCGAGGATGAGACGGCGGCGATCGCGCTCGGCAAGGATGCGCGCCTCTTCCGCTTAGAGTCGTTTGTGCTTGGATCAACCATCATCGGGTTCGCCGGCGCGCTCTATGTCAGCTTCATCGGCTTCGTCAGCCCGTTCGATTTCGCGCCCATCCTGACATTTCAGATCTGGACGATGCTGATCATCGGCGGCAGCGGCAACAACAAGGGCGCGCTCCTCGGCGCGGTCATTGTCTGGACGCTGTGGAGCGCCAGCGGCACGCTGATCTCGAAAGTTCTTCCGGCCGCATACCAGACGCAGGCAGGCGCAGTGCAGTCGATCTTGATCGGCCTTGCGCTCGTCTGCACGCTCCTGTTTCGCCCGCGCGGCCTGATCGGAGAAGAAGCCGTGGTTTCGCGTCACGCGGCCTGAACAATCGTAACTCAACAAAGGGGATCGTCATGAAGCATATCCTGGGTCTCGCCGTCGGCGCCGCGATCGCGATCGCAGCATCGCATTCCACCGCCATTGCGCAGGGCGCCGTCGCATGCCCCGTGAAACTTGGAGGCATACTGCCGCTCACCGGCTCGATGGGGCCTGTCGGCAAGCGCATCTCGGACAGCGCGCTGCTCGCCATCGAGCACATCAATCAGGGAGGCGGCGTGAAGGGCTGCCAGGTGCAATTCACGCTGCGCGACGATCAGGGTCAGCCCACGGTCGGCGTCGATGCGGCCAAGTACCTTATTGATGTGGAGCGCGTCTCGGCGATCACCGGCACGGTTTCGAGCGGAGTCAGTTTGCCAGTGCTCATCTCCGCGGCCGCGCCGGCGAAAATTCCAATGATCAGCTGCTGCTC
>JBEVKO010000062.1:0-6462 GCA_040509705.1 Beijerinckiaceae bacterium | reverse complement strand
TGGAATCGAGGGGCGGCCCGACAATGTCATCTTCTATGCGACCTCCAACCGCAGGCATCTTTTGCCGCGAGAGATGATGGAGAATGAACGCTCGACCGCGATCAACCCCGGCGAAGCGGTGGAAGAAAAGGTTTCGCTGTCGGATCGGTTCGGGCTCTGGCTGGGGTTTCACCGATGCAGCCAGGACGAGTACATCGACATGGTGTTCGGATACGCCGAGCATTTCCGACTTGATCTGTCCGACCGGGACAATGTCCGGGCAGAGGCGCTTGAATGGGCGACGACGCGCGGCTCGCGCGCCGGCCGAACCGCCTGGCAGTTCATCCAGGATCTTGCTGGTCGTCAGGGAAAACGGCTGGAAGTCTAAGGTCCCCTCGAACGAAAAACGGCCGCTCCAAAGGGCGGCCGTTTTCCAAGTCGGGCGAGA
Source organism: Beijerinckiaceae bacterium (assembly GCA_040509705.1). Classification (GTDB taxonomy): domain Bacteria; phylum Pseudomonadota; class Alphaproteobacteria; order Rhizobiales; family Beijerinckiaceae; genus Terrirubrum. The sequence goes on along the minus strand of JBEVKO010000062.1, from coordinate 6,035 downwards.
AACCGGGTCTCGACAAGTTCCGGCCCGATCGCATCCGAGGATACGACAAGCCACTTGCCAAATCACTAAAGCGTCATCGCAGAGGCTTGCGAGCAATTAGGAGGCCAGGCGAAGCGACGCCGGCTGACGAAGCGGCTTCAGGGCGCCCGCCCATTTGGCGATTTCATCCAGCATCGCCTTGGCGGCGGCGACGTTCAGGTCGTTCGGCTTGAAGGCGCCTGTCGCGTCGAGCTGCCCGAAGACGTTTGGAACGGCCACCCCTTCCGGCACTGGCATCATCTTCATGGTTGTGACGAGCTGCCGCGCCGTCTGCGCAGCCCGCAGGCCGCCGGACACGCCGCCATAGCTGACGAACCCGGCCGGCTTGTAGTTCCACTCCTTCGAGAGATAGCTCAGCGCGTTCGAAAGCGAGGCCGGCATCGTGTAATTGTATTCGGGCGTCACGAACACGAAAGCGTCGGCGGCAGCGACGCTTGCGGCCCATTTCTTCGTGTGATCGTGCCGGTAATTCTGCTTCATCGGGTGCTCCGGCTCGTCAAATATCGGGAGCTTGAATTCGGCCAGATCGACCAGCCTTGCGTCAAAGTCGCCGCGCTGAGCAGCGAGGTCGTTGAACCATTTCGCGACGGCGGGCCCGACGCGGCCTGGCCTCGTGCTGCCAATGATGGTGTGGAGCTTGATGGACATGTGCGTCTCTCTGAGGACCGGCTTGATTTCCGGTCGGAATGCATTAGTTACGCTTTGTAACTGACGCTAATAAGGTAACGATACTCGCCGGCGCAAGGAGGCACAGGGATGAAAGCCGCTAACAAGGATGTGCCCGAGGCCGTTCACATGGCCGAAAGCTGCCGGTTCGTGACCACGGTTCTCGCCCGCATTGGCGACAAGTGGGCGGTGCTGTTGGTGCGCCTGCTGGGCGCGGGTCCAATGCGATTCAGCGAGCTGCAGCGGCGCATCGATGGAATTTCGCAGCGCATGTTGACGCTGACGCTGCGCGGGCTCGAACGCGACGGTCTTGTCAGCCGGACGATCTACCCGACGGCGCCGCCGAGGGTCGATTACGAGCTGACGCCGCTCGGCCAATCGCTCCTCGCGCCCGTGAAAGCGCTCGGCGACTGGGCGTTCGCCCATCAGGCCGAGATTGAGGGCGCGCGTGCGCGCTTTGACAAGGCGAGGGAGAAGAAGCCGCTGATCACGCCGATCTCAATTCAGACCGGCGCTATCAGGGCGCGGAGCGAACCGGTGCGAGTCCGGTAAGCCGAAAAGCTACTGCAGGTATCCGGAGGGATCGACCGGCGTTGCGCCCTTGCGGATCTCGAAGTGAAGCTGCGGCGATGAGACGTTCCCGCTCTGGCCGGAGGTCGCGATCGTCTGGCCGCGCTTAACCGGATCGCCCTTCTTCACCTTGAGCTCGCCATTGTGCGCGTAGGCTGACACATAGCCGTTGGAGTGCCGCACAAGCACGAGATTGCCGTAGCCCTTCAACTCGCTGCCAGCATAGGCGACGGTGCCTTCATCGGCCGCCTTGACCGGCGTCCCTTCCGGAACTGCGATATTGATGCCGTCATTGCCATTGTTGCGGAAGCCGGAGATGACGCGGCCGCGCGCGGGCCAGCGAAACTCGGGAGCGCTCGATGGAATTGCCCCCGTCGTCTGCGGCTCAGGCTTCTCGACCTTTGCGACTTTCGTCTCCGCGGGCGCCGGTTGTGGCTGCTTCACTTCCGCGGCCTTTGGCTCGGGAGCTTTCGACGGCTTCGCCTTCGCTGCGTCGTTATCGCCGCCTGGAAGCGGCTTGCCCTTCACCATCTTGGGCTTCGCGGTGTCGGCCTTCGCGCCGATGACTTTTTCCGGCGCCTTCTCGGGCTTGGCGGGCGGCTGCGGCGTCGCCGGACCGCTTGCGACTTTTCCCGCAGGCTTCACAGCGGCGGGTTTCGCCGCCGAGCCCGAAGTTGCAGTCGGCTTCGCAGAAGCAGGAGTCGCCGCGCTTGCGGCGTTAGGCCGATAGACCGGGATGATGATCTTCGTTCCCGCAGGCACGGTGCTCCCGACCGCAATTCCGTTGGTCTTGTAGATCGCCTCCGCCGGCACGCCGTAGCGGTTGGACAGGGCATTGATGGATTCACCCTGCGACAGGACCACAGTCGATCCGCCAGCCGTCGTCCAGCCATTGGCGTTGAAGCCGGTGACGGCTGCATTGGAACCTGCGCCGGGTCGGTTGATCGTATTCTGCGACAGGCCGGGCGTTGTCGGCGGAGGCAGCGGCGCAGTTGCGACGCGCGCTGGCGCGGGCGTGGACGCAACCTGCGCCGACGGCTTTTGCGGGATTGATCCCGTAGCGGTCTTATCGAGACCCGATCCACCGAAGGGATTTGCAAATGGATTGTGGGCGAACCGCATCGAATCGCTGGAGCATGCGCCCGCAGCAAGAGCGATCACACCAACGCTTGCCGCGCGGACCAAAGAACCGCGGGACTGAATGACTCGACGCACAAGCATGGACGCACCCGACGCAACGCTACCCGTTCATCCGGCATTTAACTGCACAAGGGTTAAGCGGTGGTTATTATTTGACGCGTTGGCTTAAGATTATGTCAGCTTTCTGATGAACCGGCGCCTGCTCGGCGGGACGACGCTTGCGCCTGGCGCTTGCTCAAAGCGCTTCGGCGCGACCTTCCTGCAGCGGCGCAGCGGACGACATCTCGAACGATTCCTGATGTATCTCGCCTGACGCCTGCAAACGCAAACGTGCGAGTCGCGAAATCTCGTTCTCAACAATAGTGGCTACGATCGCGCCGCCCGGTGCGAGCTGCTCTATCAGGCGCGCCGGCCAGGCCTTCATCCGAGCATCGACAAAAATTCGGTCGAACACGCCGCGGGCCACGCCCTGCAGGCCGTCCGCGTGAAGGAGCGCGACATTGGACGGCGCGAGCGCTCTCAACTTTCCTTCGGCCTCGACGGCAAGGCTCTTGAAGCGCTCGACGGTCACCACCTCGCCGGCGAGATGCGCGAGAATCGCTGTCGCGTAGCCCGACCCCGCGCCGATCTCGAGCACGCGATGCTTGGATTCGATCGCGGCGAGCGACATCAGGCGCGCCAGGACCAGCGGCGCCGTCATCGTTTGCCCGCAAGGTAGCGGCAGCGCCATGTCGCGCCGCGCAAGATCGGCGAAGCGTCGTGGCGCGAAGCTCTCGCGGGGTACGAGTTCGAATGCGCGCAGCAGCGCGGTGTCGCGAAAGCCCTTCTCACGCAGCCGCAGCGTGAAGTTCAGCCGGTCGAGCGTCGAACGCGCGTAGGGCGAAGCGGGCTTCGCCTCCGCGTCGTCGAACAGGTCAGGCGAACGCCCGGGCATAGCGCGTCATCATCGGCTCGTCGGTCAGATCAAGACGCAGCGGCGTCACAGACACCTTGCGCTGGGCAAGGGCCCAGATGTCGGTTCCGTTGGCCGGCGTGTGATGCCCGCGCTGAAAGGCGATCCAGTAGTAAGGCCGGCCGCGCCCATCCAGGCGACCGTCGAGACGCAGCAGCTGCTGGTCGCGCACGCCCTGCGCCGTCACGGCGACGCCCTGCACGTCCGTGGGCGAACAGTTGGGAAAATTAACATTCACCAGCGAGCCCTTCTCGATGCCCGCGGCGATGATCTTGCGAATGACGTCCGGCGCCAACGCCTCGGCGCATTCCCATATGATTTTTTCACGCCCGTCCGGGCCGAACCCCTGCGACAGGGCGATGGAGGGGACGCCGAGAATCGTACCCTCGATCGCGGCTGCGATGGTGCCGGAATAGGTCACGTCCTCAGCGACGTTCTGGCCTGCGTTCACGCCCGACAGGACCAGGTCCGGCGTCTTGTCCCTGACGACCTCGCGCACGCCCATGATCACGCAGTCCGTCGGCGTGCCCTTCACCGCGAAATGACGATCGGAGATTTTTCGCAGGCGAAGCGGATCGTTCAGCGAGAGCGAATGCGAGACGCCGGATTGGTCGGTTTCCGGCGCTACGACCCAGATGTCGTCCGACAGCACTTTGGCAATGCGTTCGAGCACGGCAAGGCCCGGCGCATGAATGCCGTCGTCATTGGTGATCAGGATGCGCATTGCGGCCCCTTCATCGCCCCGCCGCCGTCCAGCACTTAGGTCGCGAGCGCAGCGCACATATGACAACGGGACAAACTGAACGCGCATCCGCGCTCCAGCCTTGTTGATTGGCGATCCCTCCCCCCTTGCGGTGGAAGGTCAGGGAGGGAGGCAAGGCAACCAAGCTCATTCCCGCCCCCTCTCTTGCTCTCCCCCTCGAGGGGGGGAGGGGCATCGACATTGCGGATGCAACCTCGCCAAAGCGGATGGCGACAACAGCGACATCACGCCTTCCCTATCCGCTCCATGCCGCCCATGTAGGACCGAAGCGCATCGGGAATTGTCACTGATCCGTCCTCGTTCTGATAAGTCTCCATGACTGCGATTAGCGCACGCCCGACAGCAAGGCCGGAGCCATTGAGAGTGTGGACGAAGCGCGTGCCCTTGCCGTCCGCGTTGCGCACGCGCGCGTTCATGCGCCTTGCCTGGAAATCGCCGCACACCGAGCAGGACGAGATTTCGCGATAGGCCTTCTGACCCGGCAGCCAGACCTCGATGTCGTAGGTCTTCCTTGACGCAAAACCCATGTCGCCGGTGCACAGCGTCACGGTGCGGAAGGCGAGATCGAGTTTCTTCAAAATGTTCTCGGCCGCCCAGAGCATGCGTTCATGTTCGTCGCGCGACGTCTCGGGCGCCGCAATCGAGACCAGTTCGACCTTCTCGAACTGATGCTGGCGCAGCATGCCGCGCGTATCGCGGCCAGCCGAGCCGGCTTCCGACCGGAAGCAGGGCGTCAGCGCAGTCAGCCGCATCGGCAACTGGTCTTCCGTGACGATGGACTCGCGCACGAAATTGGTGAGCGAAACTTCGGCGGTGGGTATGAGCCAGAAATCCGGCGCAAGGTGAAACAGGTCCCCCGCAAACTTCGGCAGATTCGCGGTCCCGTACGCCGCCTGATCCTTCACCAGCAACGGCGGATTGCATTCCGTGTACCCGTGCTCGTTCGTATGCATGTCGAGCATGAACTGGCCGAGCGCGCGATGCAGGCGGGCGACGCCCTGCTTCATCACGACGAAGCGCGAGCCAGACAGCTTCGCGGCGGTTTCGAAATCCATGCCGCCCATTGCTTCGCCGAGATCGAAATGCTCTTTCGGATCGAAGGCGTAGTTCCGCGGCGCGCCGTGACGGTGATATTCCCTGTTGTCGTGCTCGTCCTTGCCGACGGGTGGGCCGCCTTCAGCCTCCGTGAACGGAACGTTCGGGATGGTTTCGAGGATGGAATTGAGCTCGGACTCGATGGCCTTCTGCTCCTCCTCGAGCTTCGGCAACGCCTCCTTGATCTCATTGACCTGACGCATGAGGTCGGCCGCCCGCGCCTCATCCTTCTTCGCCTTCGCCTGCCCGATCTCCTTGGATAACGAATTGCGCTGAGCCTGCGCCTTCTCGGCCTCCACGATGGCGGCGCGCCGTTTGTCGTCGAGCGCCAGCAGGTTGGAAGACCGGAAGCGCGCCAGCTCCTCGCCCGATATGCCGCGATTCACCAGGGCCTGGTCGAAGGCGGCGGCGTTGTCGCGAATCCACTTAATGTCATGCATGGCGAACTGGTCTCAATCGTCGTTCCAGCGTCCGGAGGGTTAGACCCGAAGGCTAACAAGCTCCGCCCCGCAAGCGGCGATGCAAGGTTTCGGGCCAACGCGGCGCGCACCGGAATGACGCGAAAACCGGAGACCCGTCAATGTGACGGAAGCGCTATTCTCCCGCCGCAGGGGCCTCGGCCGCCTTGTCGGTCTCTTCCTGCGCCTTGGCGCGGCGCTCGAGGAACCCGACCGAGAGGATGGAAAGTTCGTAAAGGAGGTAGGTGGGGATCGCGAGGCTGAGCTGACTGATCACGTCGGGCGGGGTGAGAACGGCGGCGATGACGATGACGACGACCGCCATGTAGCGGCGCTTCTCGCGCAGCCATTG
>JBEVKO010000061.1:0-5037 GCA_040509705.1 Beijerinckiaceae bacterium | reverse complement strand
TCAGGGCCGAGGATCTGACCGACGACGAGCTTGCACCCGTCATTCTGCAATCCCAAGGGAGGAGCGAGCATAACCGGCAAAGCCGCCTCGCGAACATTGGAGACGGCACTTAGGCAAAGCATTTTCTGCTGTCCCGGTGCTGTCTAGGCTCGCGAGCCGAAGTCGGCGAGATCCGATGCCAGTTGGATAACTATGCGTGTTCAGTATTTTATCTGGTGCTGCCGGACAGGATCGAACTGTCGACCTCTCCCTTACCAAGGGAGTGCTCTACCACTGAGCTACGGCAGCGTATCTTGAGCCGCTTGAGACCATCGGCCTTTTACACAGCCGCCCGAGTTGAAAAGGGCCCCAGCAAAGCGGCCGCGCGGGCGACGCGCGGCGGTGAATGCCACAGGCGCCAGAATGGCGCAACCGCGCCGCGCCTTATGGGTCATTCCGCCGCGATGCGCGCGGCGCCGCGCTTGGCGCGGGGAAGGCCGAGGGAGGACCAGGTCTCGTCGAGGGCGTTCGCGAGCTCCGCGATCATCGCGTCGTCGTGCAGGGGGCTCGGAGTGATCCTGAGGCGCTCGGTCCCGCGCGCAACGGTCGGGTAGTTGATTGGCTGGACATAAATCCCATGCCGGTGAAGCAACCGGTCGGTCGCCGCCTTGCAGGCCTTCGCCTCGCCGACGATCACCGGCACGATATGGGTCGGCGTCAGCATCACCGGCAGGCGCTTCGCGGCGAGCGCCGCCTTGGTCGCCGCGACGCGCTCGCGATGGACGCTACGTTCGGCGGAGCTGGCCTTGAGATGGCGAACCGCCGCGGCCGCTGCGGCCGCCAGCGGCGGCGGCATCGCAGTCGTGAAGATGAAGCCATGGGCGCAGCTCCGCACGGCGTCGATGGTCACGGCGTCGCCGGCGATATATCCGCCCATGCAGCCGAACGCCTTGGCGAGCGTCCCCTGCACCACATCGAGACGCGCCATCTCGCCCGCCTCCTCGGCGTAGCCGCCGCCGCGCGCGCCATAGAGGCCGACGGCGTGGACCTCGTCGATGTAGGTCATCGCGCCGTAGGTCCGCGCAAGATCGCAGATGGGGCCGACCGGGGCGACGTCGCCGTCCATGGAATAGACGCTCTCGAAAACGATGAGCTTGGGCCGCTCGCGCGGCACCGACGCCAGCAGGCGCTCCAGATCGGCGACATCGTTGTGGCGGAAGATCGCCTTGTCGCGACGCGCCTGATTGACGCCTGCGATCATCGAGTTGTGGTTGCCGGCGTCGGAGAGGATGAGGCAGTCCGGCAGCAGCTTCGCCAGCGTCGCGATGGCGGTCTCGTTGGCGACATAGCCTGAGGTGAAGACCAGCGCCGCTTCCTTGCCGTGCAGTTCGGCGAGCTCGCGCTCAAGATCGACGATGGCTGCGCTGGTGCCGGCGATGTTGCGCGTGCCGCCGGCGCCGACGCCCGAGTTCTGCGCAGTCTCGGTCATGGCCGCGATCACGGCGGGATGCCGGCCCATGCCGAGATAATCATTGGCGCACCAGACGGCGACGGTCCGGTCTCCGTCGGGCCCCTTCCACACGGCGCGCGGAAAGGTCCCGGCGTCGCGCGCAATGGTCGCGAACGAACGATAGTCGCCCGCTTCCCTGAGCGCCTCGAGCGCCTGCGCGAAGACGCGGCGATACGGGTCGGTCATGGTCGAGGCCAATCCGAGCGAATCCTCCCGCTCGGTGACACGCCGGGGGCGGGCCGACAAGGGGCGATTGACCACACCGTGAAAGACGTGCCTTTTCGTCTAGTTGACTGGAACAGTTCGGCGATGGCGACGGGCGACAGGAAAGGCGGCGGCAAAATGGGGGCGGCGCCAGGTCGGGACGCGCGCAGCGAACGGCTCGCCGCAGCCCTGCGGGAGAACCTGAAGCGCCGCAAAGCACAAAGCCGCGGCCGCGCCGAGGCGGCCGAAGGCGACCCGTCCGGCCCGGACCAGACAATCCCCGGGACGCCGCCGCGCAAGCCTTGATTTCGCCGCCCGGTGCGGGCATTTCCGGCCCATCGCCTTTTGTCCTCGCCCGGCCGGGCGTATGGCGGTCGGGGTCAATCATGGATCGCATTCGCATCGTGGGCGGCGCACCGCTTGAGGGCGTCATTCCGATTTCCGGCGCCAAGAACGCGGCCCTGCCGCTGATGACGGCGTCGCTTTTGACCGACGACACGATCATCCTCGACAACGTGCCGCGCCTGTCCGACGTCACGCAGCTCCTGCGCATTCTCGGCAATCACGGCGTCGATCATTCCATCTCCGGAAAGCGCGTCGGCCAGGAATCGGAGACGGGCCAGACCATCCAGCTTTCGGCGCGGCAGATCGTCGATACGACTGCGCCCTACGAACTGGTCTCGCGCATGCGGGCAAGCTTCTGGGTGATCGGACCACTGCTCGGACGCATGGGCCAGGCGAAGGTGTCGCTTCCCGGCGGCTGCGCCATCGGCACGCGTCCCGTCGATCTTTACCTGATGGCGCTCGAGCGCCTCGGCGTGCGCATTGACATCGAAAGCGGATATGTTCTCGCATCCGCAAAGAACGGCCTCAAGGGTGCGGAGATCGAGTTCCCGAAAGTGACGGTCGGCGCGACGCACACCGCCGTGATGGCTGCCGCCCTGGCGGAAGGAACGACGGTCATCCGCAATGCGGCGCGCGAGCCGGAAATCGGCGACGTCTGCGCGCTGCTCAACAAGATGGGCGCGCGCATCTCGGGCGCGGGATCGGACACGATCACCATCGATGGAGTTCCGCGCCTGTCCGGCGCGCGCCATTCGGTTCTGCCCGACCGCATCGAGACCGGCACCTACGCCATGGCGGTGGCGATGGCCGGCGGCGACGTGATGCTGTCAGGCGCGCGCACCGATCTGCTTGAGGCTGCTTTCGACATCCTCACGCAAGCCGGCGTCGAGATCGCCGCGACGAACGAAGGCGTGCGCGTGAAACGCAACGGCTCAGGCATCGCGGCCGTCGATGTTGCGACCGCGCCGTTCCCGGGCTTTCCGACCGATCTGCAGGCGCAGTTCATGGCGCTGATGACGCGGGCCAAAGGCGTATCGCAGATTCGCGAGACCATTTTTGAGAACCGCTTCATGCATGTGCAGGAACTCGCGCGGTTCGGCGCGCACATTCGGCTCGACGGCGATCTTGCGACCGTCGAGGGCGTCGATCATCTCACCGGCGCACAGGTCATGGCGACAGATTTGCGCGCCTCCGTCGGTCTCGTCATCGCGGCGCTTGCGGCGGAGGGCGAAACGATGGTGCATCGCGTCTATCATCTCGACCGCGGATTCGAGGCTCTCGAGAAGAAGCTGTCGCGCTGCGGCGCGCAGGTCGAGCGACTGTCGGGATGAACCGATAAGGCATTCCCCCGATTGCCTTCCCCCGCAATTCTTCCTCTATTGCCGAACTGTGATCGGAATTTTTTGAGAACATGAACATGAACGGCGCGGAAAGCCTGGTGCGCACGATGGTCGGCGCCGGAGTCGAGGTCAGCTTCACGAATCCCGGAACGTCCGAGATGCATTTCGTCGCGGCGCTTGACCGCGTCGACGGCATGCGCTGTGTGCTCTGCCTGTTCGAAGGCGGCGCAACCGGCGCCGCGGACGGCTATGCCCGCATGGCGGAAAAGCCGGCGGCGACGCTGCTCCATCTCGGCCCCGGCATGGCGAACGGCCTCGCTAACATCCACAACGCCAAGCGCGCGCGCTCGCCGATGGTCAATATCGTCGGCGAACATGCGACCTATCATCGCCGCTACGACGCGCCGCTCACGACCGACATCGAAGCGCTGGCGCGGCCGCTGTCGCATTGGGTGCGGACCGGATCGAGTTCGCTCACCGTGGCGCAGGACGGCGCCGACGCGATCTTCGCCGCCAATTGCGCGCCGGGACAGATTGCGACTCTCATTCTTCCCGCCGACACCGCCTGGGGCGAAGGCTCGGGGCCTGTCGCAACGCGCCCGCCGCGCGCCCGCGCGAAAGTCGCAGACGACGTGGTGCGCGACATCACTAAAATCATGACGGAGAAGCCGAACGTCATGCTGCTTCTCGCCGGCGTCGCGCTGCGCGAGAAGCCAATGCAGGATGCCGCTCGCATCGCCGCCAAGACCGGCTGCCGCATGATGGCGCCGCTGTCCAATGCGCGCATGGAGCGCGGCGCGGGCCGCGTCGCGATCGACCGCGTGCCCTATCCAGTGAACCTTGCAGTCGAGCGGCTGCAAGATGTGCGCCACATGGTGCTGGTGGGCGCCAAGCCGCCGGTCGGCTTCTTCGGCTATCCGGGCAAGCCGAGCGCGATGACGCATCCCGATTGCGCGTTCCATGTGCTCGCCGACGAGGACGAAGATCTCGCCGATGCGCTGATGCGCCTCGCTGACGAGATCGGCGCGCCGCCCGCCGCGCCGCAGACGCCGAAGATCACGCGGCCTGATGTTCCGACGACGACGAAGCTCGATCCCGACTCGATCGGCGCCGTCATCGGGGCGTTGCTGCCCGAGAACGCGATCGTCTGCGACGAGTCGGTCACCACCGGACGGAATTTCTTCGCCATGACCAACGCCGCGCCTCCGCACGACTGGCTTCAGCTCACGGGCGGCGCAATCGGCGAAGGCATTCCGATGGCGACGGGCGCCGCGGTCGCATGCCCGGACAGGCGCGTCATAAATCTGCAGGCCGACGGATCGGGCATGTACACGCTGCAATGCCTGTGGACGCAGGCGCGCGAAAATCTCGATGTGCTGACGCTGATCTGGGCCAACCGCTCCTACGCCATTCTGCGCGGCGAATTGAGAGACGTCGGCGCGGAGAATCCGGGCCGCAAGGCGCACGACATGCTCTCCCTCGACAATCCGCCGCTCGACTGGGTGGCGCTCGCAAAAGGAATGGGCGTCGAAGCCTCGCGCGTCGAGACGCCGCAGGATCTCGCGACGACCATGCGCGATGCGCTGAAGCGCAAGGGGCCGTATTTGATCGAGGTTGTGATTTAGAGCCCCTCATCCGGCGGCTTTGCCGCCGCCTTCT
>JBEVKO010000060.1:0-9741 GCA_040509705.1 Beijerinckiaceae bacterium | reverse complement strand
GCACCATCGACGCTGCGCGCCACCATCTCGGCCACATCCCCGACAAATACCGGCTGAAGCCGGGTGGAGGCGCCGACCAGCGGCAACGCGGGAGAAAATCTGGCCATTGCCGCGAAACGGTTGAAAAACTGATCCTCCGGACCGAACTGAATGGATGGCCGCAGCACAATCGCCCGAGGAACTGAGCCGAAATCCGCCGCCTCGCCTGCAGCTTTGCTGCGGGCATAGAGCGAATCGGAATTTTCCTCGGCGCCGATCGCGGACATATGGACGAGGCCAAGTCCCGCCGCCTCGGCCGCCCTAGCGATCGAATCAGCGCCCTCGGCGTGAACGGCCTCAAAAGTCTGCTTGCCGCCTTCGGCAAGGATTCCGACGAGATTGACGACGGCGTCAGCACCTGCAATCGCCCGGCTAACGGACTCCGGATACCGGACATTGGCTTGAACGGCCATGATCTGGCCCACAACTCCCATCGGCTGAAGATGTCCCGCAAGGTCAGGCCGGCGCACAGCGGCGCGAACCCGATAGCCGCGCTTGGCCAGGGCGCGGACCACATGGCGTCCGACGAAGCCCGATCCGCCGAAAACGGTCACGAGCTTGCCGGCAGGCGTCCTCATGAAGTCCTCCCTGATGCGACAAGGCGGATTAGCCAACCGCTCCGCCTCTGTACAGGCTCCTTCGCGCCGCACTGCTTGTGACGCCGGTCCGAGCGTGGTAGGCGCCCGCAACTCATTTCAGGGGGCGGACCGGCCCAGGAGATATTCATGGCGACCGAAGCCAATAATGGCGGCCAAAACCCCGCGCAGCCCCAAATCCGGGGTCTTGGGCAGTATATCAAGGATCTGTCCTTCGAGAATCCGAATGCGCCGCGTTCCCTGCAGCCGCAGACCGCGGCGCCGCAGATCAACATCCAGGTGAATGTGAACGCCAAGCAGCTGGCGCCGAATGACTTTGAGGTCGAACTCAAGCTTGAGGGCGGCGCCGGCGAAGCCGCGAACATGCTGTTCAAGTTCGAACTCGCCTATTGCGGCGTGTTCCAGCTGCAGGGCATTCCGGACGACCAGAAGCATGCGGTCGTCATGATCGAGTGCCCGCGGCTCCTGTTTCCGTTCGCGCGCCAGATCATCGCCGACGCGGTGGGCGGCGGCGGCTTCCCGCCCTTCCTCCTCAATCCGATCGATTTTCATGCGCTCTACGCGCAGCGCATCGCGGAAGCCCAGCAGAACCGGCCAGCCACTGTCAGCTGACGCCATCGCGTTCGAGCGCGCCGCGTTCACTCCGCGGCGTTAGCCGGACGGATGTAACTATTCCAGATCGCCCGGGCGCCTAGCAGCGCGACAAAAGTTCCGTGCGCTGCGAGGGTTTCCTCGTCGAGCCGCGGCGGCAGAGCGTCTGGCCTTTCGACAAGCAGATCCTGCATCTCCTCGCCAAGCTGCGCGCCCGGAACCCATGATGGGGCGACCATCCGCGTCAGATCGAGGCCAGCCTGACGGCCGCCGCTCAACTCTGCATAAACTTCGGCAAGAATTTCTGCATCGAGGAGCGCCCCATGCTTCATGCGGCGCGAATTGTCGATGCCGTAACGCGCGCACAGTGCGTCAAGGCTGTTGGCTGCGCCCGGATGCTTTCTGCGCGCAAGCTGCAACGTGTCGACGACGCGCTCCATACCGATCGGCGCCATCGACAGACGGCCAAGTTCGGCGTTGATGAAGGCGATATCGAACGACGCATTGTGAATGACGAGGGTCGCGTCTCCAATAAATTGAACGAAGCTTTCGGCGATTGCATTGAACAGCGGCTTGCCACGAAGCATCTCGCTCGTCAGGCCGTGAACCTTCGCTGCATCTGGATGAATATCGCGCTGCGGGTCGATATAGTGATGAAATGTCGCGCCGGTCGGAATCAGATTGACGAGTTCGATGCAACCGACCTCGATGAGGCGATCGCCTTTCGCCCAGTCAAGACCGGTGGTTTCAGTGTCAAGAATGATTTCACGCCGCATGTCAGGACACCAGTGCGCGGCCCGAGCGGCCTGCCAGCGCGCGCAGGATATCATCAATCGCCCGTCGAGCTGAAACGAAGCCGAGCGAGGTGTCCACAAGGAAATGCGCGCGCCGGCGCTTTTCCGCGTCGGGCATTTGCTTTGCAAGAATCGCCCGGAATTTTTCTTCGGTCATCCCCGGGCGCGCGAGCACGCGCGCGCGCTGCACGTCTTGCGGCGCGGTCACGACGACCACCGCGTCGCAACGCGACTCGCCGCGGGTCTCAAGGAGAAGCGGGATATCGAGCACGGCAAGCGTAGCGCCGGCCGATCTTGCCCGTGTGAGAAAGGCCTCGCTCGCTGCGCGCACGAGAGGATGCACGATGGATTCGAGCCGCTTCATCGCTTCGGAATCATCGAGGACGCGCCGTCCGAGCGTTTCCCGATCAATCACGCCTCCACGAGTGACGCCGGGAAAAGCCTGCTCGACCGGCCCAACGGCGGCGCCGGAATACAGCGCATGCACAGCGCTATCCGAATCATGCACCGGAACGCCGCGCTCGCAAAAAAACGCCGCGGTGATCGACTTGCCCATGCCGATCGAGCCGGTAAGTCCGAGAACAAACATCAGTGCGACCCCACAAGATCGGCGACGATGAGCGTTCGCAATTCCGGCGTCACTTTCGGCGTCGCTCCGAACCAGCGCGCGAAGCCGGGAACCGCCTGATGAAGCAGCATCCCGAGACCATCGACAGCTCGCAGTCCGCGCCGACGCGCATCGCCCAGCAGGTCCGTTTCGAGCGGCGCGTAGACGATGTCGTTGACAACTGCGTCGCGACGCAATCCTTGCAGCGGACAGTCAAGTCTCGGCTGGCCCTCCATGCCGAGCGATGTCGCGTTGACGAGCAGGGATGCTCCGCGAACCGCGTCCGGAAGATTGCGCCACTCGCAGCCTCGCGCCTTGCGCCCGACATTGCGCGCAAGGATTTCGGCGCGCTCGGCGCTGCGGTTGACGATTACAATATCTGGCACGCTCCGTGACGCCAAAGCAAAGGCGATGCAGCGCGCGGCGCCGCCGGCTCCAATGACGATCGCGTGGCCATCGAGCGAATCCCATCCCGGCGCCGCCTCATCGAGATGGTCAAGGAATCCCGCCCCGTCGGTCGAGTCGGCGCAGAGCTTCCCATCCTCGAACCAGATCGTATTCGCCGCGCCGACGTTGCGCGCGGCATCAGTGAGTTCGTCCGCAAGTGCGACAAGGCGCTCCTTGTGGGGAACTGTGACATTGCCGCCGCGAAGACCTCGGTCGCGCATCGTTTGAACGAACGGCTTGAAGATTTCCGGTGGGACATCCAGGCGTTCATAGTCGCCCTCAATGCCGAGGGTCCGGAGCCAGTAGTGATGGATCAACGGCGATCGCGAATGCTTGACGGGATGCCCGATGATGCAGGCTTTCGGTACGCTCATGCGGCGAGCGCTCCGACGCGACGAAGGTAGGCGAGCACGGGAAGCAGCGGCAGGCCAAGAATGACGTTGTGGTCGCCGTCGATCGCGTCGAACAGGTGAACGCCTTCGCCCTCGATGCGATAGCCGCCGACCGATGACAGGCTGTGCTGGCCTGCTTTCGCCAGATAGGCGTCGATGAAGTCTTCGCCACAGCGTCGCACAGTCAGCGTGGCGCTCTCGACGCACGCGAACATGATGACGCCGTCGCGCGCGACCGCTGCCGCGGAATGCAGGCGGTGGGCTCTGCCGCAGAGTTTCAGCAGATATTGTCGCGCCTCGGCTGTTGTCTCGGCCTTGAAGCCGGGATGACCGAGCGCGTCGAGGGTTTGATCCGCGCCGATGACGATGCTGTCCCGATTGAGCTGCGCCACGGCCAGAGCCTTCGTTCGCGCCAGCGCGAGCGCCCTGTCCGCCGCAACAACGCCGGCGGCGCGCAAGGGCTCGTCGATTGCCCGCTCGTCGATAGACGGGAGGACCTGCTCGAAGGGAAGCAGAGCCGCACGCAGCATGCCCGCGCGCGTAGCGCTGCCAGACGCAAGAATGAGTGGGGCCGGCGCAAGCCAGGGCCAAGCGGGGAGAGATGTGTTCATTCTGCGATGAACTTCAGTCGATGATCCTGATAGAGGTCGATCACAGCCGCCGCAGTTTCTTCGATCGAGCGGCGAGTGACGTCAATGATCGGCCATCCATGCCTGGCGCAAAGCTTGCGGGACATGGCCACTTCTTCGGCGACGGCGTCGCGGTCGACATAGGCCGTCTCATCCGAGGCGTTCAAGGAAAGCAGTCGGTTTTGACGGATCTGGACGATGCGCTCCGGGGTCGCAACCAGGCCGACGACCAGAGGCTTGCGGATCGTCTCAAGCTGGACGGGAAGCGCAATGTGGGGCACGAGCGGAACATTGGCGGTCTTGATGCCGCGATTGGCCAGATAGATGCTTGTCGGCGTCTTGGATGTGCGCGAGACGCCGACGAGAATGACGTCCGCGGTTTCCATGTCTTCGGGCAATTGTCCGTCGTCATGGATCATCGTGTAGTTGAGCGCGTCGATCCTGCGGAAATAGTCCGCGTTCAACACATGTTGTGCGCCGGGGCGGGCGACTGACGCCGCGCCGAGATAGGACTGGAAGAGGCCGAGGATGGGATCGAGAACGGAAAGGCAGGGGCAACCGATTTCCCTGCACGCGGCCTCAAGGTTGAGCGCCAGATCCCGATCGACGATCGTATAGAGCACAATTCCCGGCGATTGCTCGATCTCTCTGCCGATGCGGTCGACCTGCTGGCGGGAGCGGACCATCGGATAAAAATGCTCGATCGCCGACACGCCCTCATATTGCGCCGCGGCGGCGCGAGAGATGGCGATGAGCGTTTCGCCGGTTGCGTCTGAAACCAGATGAATATGGAAGTAGCTGCGTCCCACCCGGCCGCTCTCACAAGGGTTGTGAATCCCTGTGGACGAAGCGGGCGCGCCGGGCAAGTCAGGCCGATGGCGGTGGAAAAGGATCGATTGTGTTCACAGGCAAGTCGAGCCGGACGGCGCTCGTCGTGCCTTGTTATTTCCGGGGACAACTAAATGGGGCGCGGGTTAGTTAGCGCGCCGTAAAAGGATTTGGTTAACAAAGCTTTAACGCGTCACGCACAATCGTCTGCGGGTTTCTGACGGAGTTGCTTCTCGACGATCCTCGATGTGGACGAGTTTGCGTTCCGCCCATCGACTCGCCAGCAGAAGACTCAAGTAATTCAAATGGAATGAGAGATAGGAGCGGAATGTGGGTAGAACGAAGCCGGTGATGGACGCGCTGGCGGGCATCCGGACCGAGCGCGTTCCGATTTGGATCATGCGGCAAGCCGGGCGCTATCTGCCGGAGTATCGGGAATTGCGCGCCAAAGCCGGGTCGTTCCTGGATCTGTGCTTCACACCGGAGCTTGCCGTGGAAGCGACCCTGCAACCAATCCGCAGGTTTGAGTTTGATGCCGCCATTCTGTTCTCAGACATTCTCGTGGTTCCGCACGCGCTGGGGCAGAAGGTGTGGTTCGTCGAAGGGGAGGGGCCCCGGCTGAGCGAACTGCAGGACTTGTCTTCGCTCAGCGGCGCCATCGATCTCGAATGCGTCGGTTCGGTTTTTGAAGCGATCCGGACCCTTCGCGGGGAGCTTTCCCCTACAACCACTCTTTTAGGTTTTTGCGGCGCGCCGTGGACTGTTGCCGGCTATATGATTGCTGGTCGAGGGGGCGAAAGCTTGGAGAAGGTGCGCCACGTCATATACCAGCAGCCTAAGTTCCTCAAAGATTTGATAGGACTGCTTGAAACGGCGTCAATTTCGTATCTCTCCGCTCAGATTGAAGCGGGCGCTGACGCGGTTCAGATTTTTGAAAGCTTCGCTGGCTCCATACCGCCTCAGTTCTTTCGATCTCTGTCGCTTGATCCAATTTCCCGAATCGTCTCAGGCGTTCGCGAGCGCCATCCGACGGCGCGAATTATCGTTTTCGCCCGCGGGGCTGGGCCGAATCACGCGAGTGTGGCTTCCGGGACGGGCGCCGATGCGGTCGGGGTCGATTGGGGCGTGGACGCTGGCTGGGCGGCCGGCGCCGTGCAAAGCCAGGCCCCGGTGCAGGGGAATTTGGACCCTTTTGCGCTCGTCGCAGGCGGCGAGGCGTTGGAGAGCGGAGCGAGGGGGATCCTCGAAGCATTCGCCGGCGGCCCTCACATCTTCAATCTCGGCCATGGAATTGTTCCGGAAACCCCTATCGCCCACGTCGAGCGGATGATCGAAATCGTACGCGGCTTCAAAGCGGGCTAACCTGAATGTCGGATGTCGCCGGAACTCTTTATCCATGGATCAAGGCGCTGCACGTGGTTGCAGTGATGTCCTGGATAGCTGGGATGCTCTATTTGCCCCGTCTGTTCGTCTATCACTGCGATGCGCCGCCTGGCTCGCAGCAGTCCGAGACGTTTAAGGTCATGGAACGACGGCTTTTGAAGGCAATCATCAATCCGGCGATGATTGCCGCCTGGTTGCTTGGGCTTTGGCTCGCTTGGTACGGCTTCGGCTTCAAGGGCGGATGGCTGCATGCGAAGTTCGCCCTGGTTCTTGCGCTTTCGGCTCTGCATGGCCAGATGACTCGCTGGGTCAGGGTGTTCAGCGAGGACCGCAACCGGCGACCGGCGCGGTTTTATCGTTTCGTGAATGAGGTTCCGACTGTCCTAATGGTCGGGATTGTTGTTCTGGTGATCGTCAAACCTTTCTAACGCAGGTTTGGTTCGGCCGCTTGCGCCGGTGCGCCTTCCAATCTAGAAGGCAGTTGTCTTCCCCAGACATTCGAGACCGGTTCCCTGACGTAACCCGTCATCCGGTGTCGCGACGCGCAGGCCGCGTCACGCCTTCCTCTACTTTCGCCGCGGCGGTCGCCGCCTCGGCTGCATCCTTTAGGGTTTCTCCCCCATGCGGGAACTCAAGCTCCACGATCTCAAAGCCAAAAGCGTCACGGAACTCGTTACGTTCGCCGAAGAGCTTGAGGTCGAGAATGCCAGCTCCATGCGCAAGCAGGAACTGATGTTCGCGATTCTCAAGCAGCTCGCCGCTAAGGAAACCGAAATCATCGGCGAAGGCGTAGTTGAAGTGTTGCAGGACGGCTTCGGCTTCCTTCGCTCCTCAGACGCAAACTACCTGCCGGGACCGGACGACATCTACATCGCGCCGGCGCAAATTCGGCGATTTGGCCTGCGCACGGGCGATACCGTCGAGGGACCGATTCGCAGTCCGCGCGATGGCGAGCGCTACTTCGCGCTTCTGAAAGTCAACACGATCAATTTCGAGGATCCGGACAAGATCCGGCACAAGGTTCATTTCGACAACCTGACGCCGCTTTATCCGGAGAAGCGTTTGCGGATGGAACTGGCCGATCCGACGAAGAAGGATCTGTCAGCGCGAATCATGGACATCGTGGTTCCTCTGGGAAAGGGCCAACGCGCGCTAATCGTTGCGCCGCCGCGCACCGGCAAGACGGTGCTGCTCCAGAATATTGCTCAGTCAATTACGGGCAATCATCCCGAATGCTATCTGATCGTTCTCCTGATCGATGAGCGGCCGGAAGAAGTGACGGATATGCAGCGCTCGGTGAAGGGCGAGGTGATTTCGTCCACCTTCGATGAGCCGGCGACGCGGCACGTGCAGGTTGCGGAAATGGTGATCGAGAAGGCCAAGCGCCTTGTGGAGCACGGCCGCGACGTGGTGATTCTGCTAGACTCGATCACGCGTCTGGGTCGCGCCTACAATACGGTCGTTCCCTCTTCGGGAAAGGTGTTGACGGGCGGCGTCGATGCGAATGCCCTGCAGCGCCCGAAACGCTTCTTCGGCGCGGCGCGCAACATCGAGGAAGGCGGGTCGCTGACGATCATCGCCACGGCGCTCATCGATACCGGTAGCCGCATGGACGAAGTCATCTTTGAGGAATTCAAGGGCACCGGCAATTCGGAGATCATTCTTGATCGCAAGGTTGCGGACAAGCGCACGTTCCCTGCGCTTGACATCACCAAGTCCGGAACACGCAAGGAAGAGCTGCTGGTGCCGGCGGACATCCTGAAGAAGATGTATGTCCTGCGACGCATCATGAACCCGATGGGGACCGTCGATGCAATCGAGTTCCTTATCGATAAGATGAAGCAGACGAAGGAGAACGCAGAGTTCTTCGACAAAATGAATACCTGACCTCCCTCTCATCATCCGCGCAAGCTGGCGACGGCATCGGCGATTTGCGTGGGATCCTGGATCGGCAGCGAGCATCTCATTCCGACGCAGACATAGGCTGTGGGGCCTGCGGTTGTTTTGAAGGTTGCGTGCGCTGGATGCCCCGGCGGCGGCGCTACGCCGGACGGAAGCCCCGCAAGGATTCGATTCGGGAACGGAACCGCCGCGGCGGCGGTCGCCAGTTCCGATGGTTCCTCACCAGTCACCAAGATCTGAGCGGCATTCAGTCGAAGATCAAGAGCGCTCCAATGCGATGCGTGCGCAAGGGACTGCGTCCGCATGGATCCAGCGAGCGCTGCAATCAGTTCGTCTGCATGCGCCGCCAGCCGATCGTCCATTGCCATGTGCGCGCAGCGATAGAGCGCTTCGAGGGCGACCCCGTTGGCGTTGGGCGTCGCCTCGTCATGAGTTGGCCGGGGTCGGACAAGCAGCGGTTCCCCGAGGTCGGAGGTCATGGCGATGACCTTTGAGTCGGGACCGGAATAATGACTTAGAAGCGTGCCCATATCTGAGATCGCTTCTGCGACGAGACCAGGGGCTGCGTCCTGGGCGGCCTCGGCGAGTGCAAGCGCCGCCAGAGCCATCGCTGCATGGTCGAGGGCGAAGGCGGGTGAGATTCCGACCTGTCCTCGCCACGAGTGTGCAAGGCGGCCTGCTGGACACATGTGAGTTCGGATGAAGCGATATGCGTTGTGCGCCTTCGGTATCCAACTGGGTTCGTCTAAGAGCAACGAAGCGCGAGCGAGTGCTGCAATCATCAGACCGTTCCAGTCAGCCAGGACTTTGTCGTCGCGTTCCGGCTGTACTCGGCGCATTCGGGCGGCGAGAAGGATGCGCTTGATGTCTTCGACGCGGGCTTCCTCTTGCGCGGTATGAGCGCTTTCTGCGAGGCGATTGGGAATGTTTGCGCCTTCGAAGTTGCCTTCCTCAGTGATGTCGAAGGAGCGCGAAAAGAGGTCTGCGTCATCGGGAGAGAGATTTGATTCGATCTCGGAACGTTTCCAGACATAGCTGCGGCCTTCATGACCTTCGCTGTCAGCGTCGAGGCTAGAGGCAAACGCCCCATTGGGAAGGGTCATTTCGCGAGTGAGCCACGCAACGATGCCATGTGCGGCATCCCGATAAATCGATTCGCCGGTGTATTGAGCGGCAAGCGCGTAGAGCTCGAGAAGCTGAGCATTGTCGTACAGCATCTTCTCGAAGTGAGGGACGAGCCAAAGCGGGTCGACTGAGTAGCGTGCGAATCCGCCCCCGATGTGATCATGGATACCGCCCAGCGCCATCTGACGAAGGGTTTGGAGGACAGGCTTGCGAAGGTCGGGCGCCTGCGCCCCGGCGCGCCAGAGCATGTTGAGTATAGGTGCGTTGGGAAACTTTGGAGCGCCTTGTAGCCCGCCTCTTTGAGCGTCGAATGCCGACGCGGCTTTGCGCGCGGCGTCAATGAATTCCTTGTGGGTGGGTTCAGGCGATGGTGCGATAGGCTGGGTGGAGAGCGCTTGTTGAAGCGCC
>JBEVKO010000059.1:0-6491 GCA_040509705.1 Beijerinckiaceae bacterium | reverse complement strand
AACTTCACCTTTGTGAACAAGGCGGCGTTCGACGGCCTCGACAAGCCGACGCAGGAAGCGATCCTGAAGGCCGCAGCCGCTGCGGAGACCCGCGGCTGGAAGGCTTGGCAAGACAAGACCAACTGGTACCTCGACCAGCTCAAGGCGAAAGGCATGAAGGTCGAGCCGCCGTCGCCTGAACTCGCCGCCGGCTATCGCAAGATCGGCGAGACTCTGACCGCCGACTGGCTGAAGCGCGCCGGCGCAGACGGGCAAGCCGTGGTCGACGCATACAAGAAGCCCGGCTCCTGATCACCTCATATCCCAAGCATGAACGCCGCCTTCGGGCGGCGATTTCGTTAGTGGCGCTCAGAAAGCGTTGCAGCGCAAAGGTTCCTGGATATCGCCTCTATAAGCGCTTGGCGATCTCCTCGAGCATCACTTCGGTCGCCCCGCCGCCGATCGCCTGCACCCGCGCATCGCGCGCCATGCGCTCAATCGCGCTTTCGCGCATATAACCCATGCCGCCGTGGAACTGCACGCAGTCATACATGACCTCGTTGACAAGTTCGCCGCACAGCGCCTTCACCATCGAAACCTCGCGCACAACATCCTCGCCGCGCGCATCGCGCCAGGCCGTGACGTAGACGAGCTGACGCGCGGCCTCCACTTTCGCCGCCAGCATCGCAAGACGCTGGCGGATCGCCTGCTTGTCCCATAGCGATGCGCCGAACGCCCGGCGCGTCTTGACATAGTCGAGAGTCATTTCAAGCGCGGCCTGCGCTTCGCCCATCGCCTGCGCGCCGAGCACGAGCCTCTCGTTCTGGAAGTTTCCCATGATGGCGTAGAAGCCGCCATTCTCCGCGCCGAGAATATTCTCAGTCGGGATCGTGCAGTCTTCAAAGACGAGCTCGGCGGTATCCGACGAGCGCCAGCCATGCTTGTCGAGCGCGCGATTCACGCGAAATCCCGGCGTTCCCTTCTCGACGAGAAACATGGTGATGGATTTCGCAGCGGCCGACGGATCGGTTTTCGCGGCGACGACATAGAGATCGGCATGCACGCCGTTGGTGATGAACGTCTTGGCGCCATTGAGGATCCAACGCTCGCCCTCGCGCCGCGCGCGCGTGCGGATGCCCTTCACATCCGACCCGGCGTCCGGCTCGGTGATTGCAACGGCGGTGATCGCGCTCCCCTCGACAATGCGCGAAGCCCAATTTTGCTTCTGCGCTTCGCTGCCGGCGTTGAAGAGATGTACGGAGGCCATGTCGGTGTGGACCAGAGCCGTGATGGCGAAACCGCCATAGGTTGAGCGGCCGAGTTCCTCGGCGAAAACGATGGTCGCGAGCGTATCCATCGCAGCGCCGCCATAGGCTTCGGGATAGCGGATGCCGAAGAAGCCAAGATCGCCCATCTTGCGCAGCACGTCGCGGGGGACAAAGCCGTCGCGCTCCCAGGCGTCGGCGCGGGGCTTTACGTCCTCCTCGACGAAGCGGCGCACCTGCGCGCGCAGCAGTTCATGCTCTTCGTCAAAATAGGGAGACGAGACGAAGCCTCCCGGCGCGGCCTGCCGCATCTGGCTGTTCAAGGCGTTTCTCCGCATCGGGCCGATATTGGCCGCACATGGGATATGCCAGCGCGGGCTAAGAGCAAGCATCACGCCAGCTTGACGCAACGATCACAAGGTTTGACATACAAGCGCGTGTTATGTGCGCTGGCGCACTTGATTCAAAACCGGTTTGGCCGGTAAAGAAAACGAACGCTCATTCGTTTTGCTGGAGACCTTGTGCCCAAAATCACTGCTCATCGTCAGACTGAGCGGCGCGACCGCATTCTTGACGCGGCCGAGCGGTGCTTTGCGCGCGACGGCTTCCGCGGCGCCACCATGGCGGAGATCTGCGCCGACGCAGGGGTCTCGGCGGGGGGCGCGTATCTCTATTTCCGGTCGAAGGAAGATCTGATCGCCGGTCTCGCCGAACGCGATCGGGAGCGCATCGCCACTGACTTTGCGAAGCTTGACGTTGCGCCTGACTTTCTCGCTGCGCTGGACGGGCTCGCCAATCACTACCTGTTCGACGAGCCGCCGCACCGCCGCGCCCTCATGCTGGAAATCGCGGCGGAAGCGACCCGCAATCCCGTCGTGGCCGAGCAGTGGCGGCGCGTCGACCGACTCGTGCAGGATACGTTCCGCAAGGCGTTGTCCGCTCAGATCGCGGCCGGCCGCATTCGGCCGCGCCATGACGTCACTATCCTGTCGGCGCTGATGATGGTGATCGGCGACGGCATGTTTCAGCGCATCGCGCTCGACCGAGAGTTCGACGCCAAAGCAGCCGTGCCGGCGATAATGGGCCTCGTGCGTCATTTGATTGGCGCGGACGAGGCGCCGGCCGCAAAGGCGCCGGCCAACGATTTGTCGAGGGTCACATGAGGAACCGAACGTTCATGCGCCCCGTCATGCTGATGCTTGCGCTGGTTGCGCCAGCGCTCGCCGCGCAAGCCGCGGACAACAAGGCGCAGACATCTGCGCCGCCGCCCGCCGTCACCGTCGTGCGCGCGGCTTCAACCGAGCTCGCCGAAACCGTGTTCGTCACGGGAACGTTGACGCCGCGCGATGAAGTGCTCGTAGGTCCTGAAATCGACGGGCTGCGCATTGTCGAACTGTCGGCGGAAGAAGGCGACAGGGTGAATGCGGGCCAAGTCCTTGCGCGGCTCTCGCGCGAAACCCTCGAGATCCAGCTACTGCAAAATTCCGCGTCGCTGGCGCGAGTCGATGCGCAGATCGACCAGGCGAAATCGCAGATCGCGCAGGCGGAGGCCGACGTCGAATGGACGGCGTCGACGCTCGAGCGCTCGCAGCGCCTGGACCGCAGCGGCTACGCTTCACGGGATCTTGTCGACCAGAAAACGGCGGCGGCGCGCGTCGCGACCGGCCGGCTTTCCTCGGCGAAGGAGGGGCTTGAACTCGCGCTGGCCGACCGCAAGCAGACGTTGGCGCAGCGCCAGGACATTGAACTGAAGATCGCCCGCACCGAGATCAAATCGCCGGTCGACGGCGTCGTCATCCGGCGCACAGCAAAGGTCGGCGCCATCGTCGCCGGAGCGCAGGACGCGCTATTCCGCATCGTCAAAGACGGCGTGATCGAAATCGAGGCCGACGTGCCCGAGCAGGTGCTCGCGCGGCTGAAGCCCGGACAACGCGTCGAAGCGGCGCCGGCTGGATCTGACAAGACGTTGCGCGGCAGCGTTCGTCTCGTTGCGCCGGAAATCAACCGCGCGACGCGCCTCGGCCGCGTCCGCATCACGCTCGACGCCAAGGAGATGCCGGCGATCGGATCGTTCGCGCGTGCGACGATCGAGATCGCGCGCCGAACGCAGGTGACGGTGCCGCAGTCGGCTGTGCTCGTCTCCGGCGACAAGCAGGAGGTGCAGGTCGTCGTCGGCGGCGTGGTCGAGACGCGCCTGGTGAAGCTCGGCATTCGCTCCGACGGCAAGGCGCAGATCGAAAGCGGCGTGAACGAGGGCGAAGAGGTGATCGCCATCTCCGGCACCTTCGTGCGCAACGGCGACCGCGTGACTCCGGTCGCGCGAACCGCGGCGGCGCGCTGACAGGCCACGAGCACGGGCGCAACCATGGCCGATTCTTCCGTCAATTTTTCAGCATTCTCGATCCGTCGTCCGATCCCGGCGATCGTGATGTTCGGCGTCCTGATGCTGATGGGATTCTTCGCCTTCCGCTCGATTCCGGTGACGAAGTTCCCGAACATCGACGTGCCGGTGATCATGGTCAACGTCACCCAACAGGGCGCGGCGCCCGCTGAGCTCGAGACGCAGGTGGCGCGCAAGGTCGAAGACGCCGTGTCGAGCATCGCGGGCGTCAAGCACATCCTGAGCACGCTGACCGACGGCCGCGTCAGCACGGTGATCGAGTTTCACCTCGAAACCAATGTCGACCGCGCGGTCAACGACGTAAAGGACGCGATCGCGAAAGTGCGCGCCGATCTGCCGCGCACGGTCGATGAGCCCATCATCCAGCGCATCGACGTCGAGGGTCAGGCGATCCTGTCCTACGCGATCTCGGCGCGCGGCAAGACGATCGAACAGCTTTCCTGGTTCGTCGACGACGTCATCAAGCGCGAATTGCAGGGGTTGCGATCGATCGGCCAGGTCGAGCGCTATGGCGGCGTGAGCCGCGAGATTCAGGTGTCCTTGAATCCCGATCGGCTGATGGCGCTCGGCGTCACCGCCGCCGACGTCAACCGGCAAGTGCGCGCGACCGCACTCGATCTTGCGGGCGGCCGCGGCGAAATCGGCGGCAAGGAGCAATCGATCCGCACACTGGCGGCGGCGCGAACGGTCGAGGATCTCGCGAATACGCGGATCATCCTGTCGGGCGGGCGCGAGGTGCGGCTGTCGGACCTCGGGACGGTGACCGATTCCTTCGAGGAGCAGCGCTCGTTCGCGCGCCTCGACGGCAAAGAATCGATCGTCACCGTCAACGTGTTCCGCGCCAAGGGAGCGAGCGAGCTCGTGGTCAAGGAGAATGTGGAAAAGAGAATCGCCGACCTTCGCGAGCGCTATCCCGACATCGCCTTCACGCTCATCGACGACGCCGTCGCGTTCACCAAAGGCAATTTCACTGCGACGATGCACACGCTGATCGAAGGATCGCTGCTCGCCATCATCGTCGTCTTCATCTTCCTGCGCGACTGGCGCGCCACCCTCGTCGCGGCGGTGGCGCTGCCGCTCTCCATCATCCCGACCTTCTGGGCGATGGAGATGATCGGCTTCTCTCTCAATCTCGTCAGCCTGCTCGCGCTGACGCTCGTGTCGGGCATTCTGGTCGACGACGCCATTGTCGAGATCGAGAACATCGTGCGCCACATGCGCATGGGGAAATCGCCATATCGCGCCGCGATGGAGGCGGCGGACGAAATCGGGCTTGCGGTCATCGCCATCACCATGACGATCGTCGCAGTGTTCGCGCCGGTGTCGTTCATGCCCGGAATCGCTGGCCAGTACTTCAAGCAATTTGGCCTCACCGTGGTCGTCGCCGTGCTGTTCTCGCTGCTCGTCGCGCGCCTGATCACGCCGATGATGGCCGCCTATCTTATGCGCAATCCGGGACACACCACGCGTCGCGACGGCTTCGTCATGCGGGCCTATCTCGGCTTCCTGCGCATGACGCTCGCGCACAAGCGTTTCCGCGTTCCGGGATTCAAGACGTTCCGCATCCCCTTCAACGCCGCCTATGTTACGCTTATTACTGGCGTCGCCATCTTCTCGTCGACCATCTGGGCGACGCAGTTCCTGCCCACGGGCTTCATCCCGCCGGAAGACAACGGCCGTATCGTCCTGTCGTTCGAGATGCCGCCCGGCGTGACGGTCGACGACATGCAGCGCAAGACCGACGAGGCGGTCCGCGTCATCCAGCAGTCGCCTGAAGTGAAGCAGACCTACGTCATCGGCGGCGCAACGCCGACTGGATCTCGCGACGTGCGCAAGGCGACGTTCGTTGTTCTGATCGGCGGCAAATCGGAGCGCGAACGCAACCAGAAGATCGTCGAGGGCGAGATCACGCGGCGCCTCGCCGATGTGCCCGACATGCGGGTCTACAAGGTGAACGAGCGCGGCGACCGTGAGCTTTCAATCGCGCTGCTCGGAAATGATCCGGACGCGCTCGCGCAGTCGGTGGCGAAAATCGAAGCGGCGATGCGCCGCGTTTCCGGCTTCCACAACGTCTCCGCCAACGCCGGTCTCGACCGTCCGGAAATCCGCATTACCCCGCGCTTCGACGAAGCGGCGCGCTTCGGCATTGCGACCGAAGCGCTGTCGGATGCGGTCCGCGTCGCGACGATCGGCGACGTCGGCCCCAATCTCGCGAAGTTCAACGCCGGCGATCGCCAGATTCCGATCAGGGTCCAATTCGAGACCCAGGCGCGAGGCGATTTGCGCTATGTCGAGACGATGATGGTCTCAGGCGCAAGCGGCGCGACCGTTCCGCTCTCCTCCGTCGCCGACATCGGCTTCGGACAGGGCCCGGCGTCCATCGAGCGCTATGATCGCGTGCGCCGCGTCGTCATCGGCGCCGATCTCGGCGGCGTCATTGCGCTCGGCGATGCAGTCAACATGGCGTTGTCATTGCCAGAGGTGAAAGAGCTTCCGGCCGGCGTTCGCGTGCAACAATCGGGCGACGCCGAAATCATGGGAGAGGTGTTCGACGGATTCGCCAAGGCGATGGTGCTCGGCATCATGCTGGTGCTCGGCGTGCTGATCCTGCTCTTCGGCAGCGTCTTCCAGCCGATCACCATTCTGCTGTCGCTGCCGCTGTCGATCGGCGGCGTGGTGGCGGCGCTGCTCGTCACCAACAACCCGGTGTCCATGCCGGTCGTCATCGGCATTCTGATGCTGATGGGCGTCGTGACGAAGAACGCCATCATGCTGGTCGATTTCGCGGTGGAGTCCGAAGCGAAGGGCACGCCGCGCGACACCGCGATCATCGATGCGGGCCGCAA
>JBEVKO010000058.1:0-3310 GCA_040509705.1 Beijerinckiaceae bacterium | reverse complement strand
GGGCCTCGGCCGCAGCGAAGTCACCCGCAACGGAGATCAGGGCGAGCGTTGCGTCGGGATGCGCAGCGAACGCGCCGCGCATGGAGCGCGGCCGCCATGAGGAACCTTCCTGCGCGGCTTGTTTCGGCCGATCGATGAGCTGGCGCGCCGCGGCTCGCGCGGCTTCGGCGGCGGCGTGGGTCTTCGCCCGAAGCGCCAGCACGAGATCGCCTGGCGCCGCGGCTTCGCCATCGGCGTCAAGGACGCCGGCGTTGCGCCTAATCTCCTTGTTGGCGGGCGTTCCCATCATCAGGCCCGCTTCTTCGACGCCCTCCATCGCGGCGATTTCGCGCGACAGGCGCATCAGCGCCACCGAATCGAGATAGAGGCCGCGTCGCACCTCATTGACGACGGTGCTCATGTCACGCCCATCTCCGCTGCGAACGCGACAAGCGCCTGCTCGAAAGAGGCGAGCGGGGCCTTGACGACGCCGGCGCCGACCTGACCGACGCCGGGCTTGCGGTGCGCGATGCCCGTGTTGATCGTCGGCGCGATGCCGGTGTCCACCACCCGCCTGATGTCGATGCCCGTGGGAGCGCCGGCATAGTCCATCGCGGGGATAGTCCATTCCGGATTATGTCCGATGCAGATTTCCGCCATGCTGCGCGTGAAATCGGCGGCGCGCGACGCTGGCCCTGCGCCGACGAAACCGACCACTGCGGGCGCCGCGCCCATGGCGAAGCCGCCGAGTCCGATGACTTCCACGATCGCCGAATCGCCCATGTCGGGATTGGCGTCGGCCTCGCTGTAGCCTGGGAAATAGAGACCCTCCGGCATCTCCACCGGCGCGGTGAACCATTGCTCGCCGAGGCCGCTTACCCGTACGCCGAAATCGGTCCCGTTGCGGCACATGACGGTGACGATGCTCGAATGCGAGATCCCCTCGGCCGGCATCGTGATCGATTTTCCCATCGCCATCGCAACGTTGAGGAAGAACTGGTCGTTCTTGCCGATGAAGTCGAGGATCGTCGCCAGCGCGCCGGCGTCGCCCACCGTGCGGGCCAGCGCCGGCGCGAGTATGCGCAGGAGAAGGCTGGAGCAGGCTATGTTGCGCTGGTGCATCTCATCGCCCATGGAAAGCCCGCGGGCGATCAGCGGCTTCAATGCAACTCCGCCAAGCTCGCGCAATGCCGCTCCCAGCGCCGGTCCCAACACATCGCGGATCCACGCCAACCGGTCGCGCACCTCCGCGTCATTGCCGCCGAAGCGCATGACCTTGCCGAGCCCTTCATTGATCGCGCACATCGCACGCACGCCGAAGGCGCGGTTCTCGACGACCAGAAGCGGCTGGCTCACCGTGGTCATCCCCGTCATAGGGCCGACGCAGTCATGATGATGATTGGGCTCGAAGCGGAAGGCGCCGGCCGCCGCCATTTGTTCGGCTTCCTCGAGGTCCTTCGCCCAGCTCTCGAAAACCGCGACGCCACAGACCGCGCCCTGCATCGGGCCGCACATACGCTCCCATTCAATGGGGGGCCCCGCATGCAGGATCATCCTGTCCTTCAGACCCGGCAGCGCCTCGCGGGCGGGGACCACATCGATCAGCACTGGATCCGCGCCGAGCAGGCGCCGCAGCGTTTCTGCGTTGGCTGATTCGATCCGGGCGATGATGTCCGTCATGCCTCAGCCGCCCAGTTTGGACAGGAGGCGGGCAAGCTCGGGTTTGCCGCCCGCGGGCGGCATCCACTCGACACTGACCACCGGCCGCCCCTGGCGGGCGAGATCACGGGCGAAAATGTCGAGGCCGACATTGACCACCTTGAGCGGGGTTTTCAGCAGATTTTTCGGCTTCTTGTCGGGCATGGCGGCGAAGGGAGCGAGAGATTGGCCGGATCATTAGCAACTGGACGCGCGCCTGTCCCGCCCGGCGCATGTCGCCTGACCCAGGCGCCTCTCGCCCTGCCGCTGCGGATCGTCTATCGAACCGCCCATGGTGAAAGGCCTGGTCTCCATCGGCGAATGCATGGTCGAGCTGGCGCGGGGCGCAGACGGTCGCTTCGGGCTGGCGTTCGGCGGCGACACCTTCAACACGGCGGTCTATGCGGCGCGGATGGGCGCAGCGGCGCTTTATGCGACGGCGCTCGGCGATGACGTCTATAGCGACGGGATTGTTGCGCTCGGTCGCTCGGAGATGGTCGACATGTCGCTCATTCCCCGCCAGGCCGGCCGCATGCCGGGGCTTTATCTGATCGAGACGAGCCCGCAGGGAGAGCGCAGCTTCTTTTATTGGCGCGACCGCTCGCCCGCGCGCGAACTCTTCGAGATTGACGACGCCGCCAAATCGATCGCGTCGCGGATGCGCGATGCGAACATCGTCTACTTTTCCGGGATAACGCTGTCGCTCTATTCGCCTTCCGGGCTCGATGCGTTCGAGGATGCGCTGCGCGCCGCCAAGAACGACGGCGCCCAGATCGCCTTCGACGGCAATTACAGGCCCCGCGGCTGGGGCGGGGACGCGGCGCGGGCAAGAGAGACCTTCGCCCGTTTCCTGGCGCTCTGTGACATCGCACTGCCAACCTTCGACGATGAGCAGGCGCTGTGGGGCGACGCCGATCCCGACGCCACGATTGCGCGCATGGCGCGGCACGGCATTGGCGAGATCGTCGTGAAGAGCGGTCCTGACGGCGCGATTTCGCACGCCGACGGCGTCGTCGGCCATGTGCCGGTGCCGGAGCGCGTCACCCCGGTGGATACGACCGCCGCCGGCGATTCCTTCAACGCCGCCTATCTCGCTGCGCGCATGAACGGCGCATCGCCGCGCGAGGCCGCGCTCGCCGGGCATCGGCTCGCCGGAGTCGTGATTCGCCATCGCGGTGCGCTCACGCCCCGCGAAGCTACGAAGCACCTCACGCTTGCTCCGGTTGCGGAAGCAACGCGCAATGGAGCGCCTCCATGACCGAATCCCCGGTGTCCTCCATTTTCGTCACGCTTGCACGCCGCATCGGCGTCATTCCGGTCGTGACCATTGAGCGCGCCGCGGATGCGGTGCCTCTCGCGCGCGCCCTTGTCGCAGGCGGCCTCCCGATCATCGAAGTGACGCTGCGCACGCCTGCCGCGATCGCCGCGATCCGAGCCATCTCGGCGGAAGTGCCGGAGGCGCATGTCGGCGCGGGAACCGTCATTGATCCTGCGCAGGGCGTGACCGCCGTCGCGGCGGGCGCGCGCTTCGTCGTCTCGCCCGGCTCGACCGACAATCTCCTCGACGCTGCGACGGACTGGGGAGTGCCCTATCTGCCGGGCGTCGCGACCGCCTCGGAGGCGATGCGCCTCG